>JBEKCX010000157.1:0-6370 GCA_050014655.1 Occallatibacter sp.
CACGCCTACGGCTCGGTTTACCCCGGCCCCATCGGAGCCATTCTCACTCCGCAGTTGATGCAGATGCGCCACGCGCAGTCGCTCCCCTTTGCTTCCACGCTGTGCGGCGCCTGCTACGAGGTCTGCCCGGTCAAGATCGACATTCCCGAGGTGCTGCTCGAACTGCGCGACCAGGTGGTCAACCAGGAACGCAAGGATTTTGCCCGCTTCCTCGATCCCATGTACCTGGGGCTGCGGATCGCCAACCTCTTCTTTGCCTGGGCCCGGCTCTTCCATGCCTCGCAATTCATGGGGCGCGCCGGCATTCGATTCTTCACGCGCAAGGACGGATGGATCCACTCTCTGCCTAGCGTGGGAGGCAAGTGGACCCAAACCCGCGACCTGCGCGGGTTTCCCAAACAGACCTTCCACGGCTGGTGGGCAGCCCGCGCCCGGCAGTCAAGCCCGGCATCGGGCAAGGAGGCCAAATGAGCGCGACAACCCCAGCCCCTGGCCAATCCCGGCAACGGATTCTCGACCGCATCGGCGCCGCGACCCAGTCCGTCAAGAAGGACGCCTCTCAACTGGCGGATGCCTATCGGGCTTTGCCCCGCGCGTACATCCGCCGGGGCGCGCTTGCCGCCGCGGCCCGCGTCGAGCTGATGATCGAGCGCTTGCGCGAGTACGACGCCGAGGTCGTTGAATCCACGCCCGTCGCCCTGCCCGCGGCCATCGCCGCCCAGCTCGCCACCAGCGGTAAGCGCATCTTTGCCGCTCCTGCGGGCCTGCCCTCCGAGTGGCTCGCCGATGGCTTTGACTGGAAGATCGATGACAGCCTCGCGACTGCCAAAATCGAAGAGGCCGAAGGCGTGGTCACCGCGGCCACTTGCGGCGTTGCCGACTCGGGAACCATCGTCCTCCACCACTCTCCGGCTGAAGGCCGCAGGGTGCTCACCCTGCTGCCCGACTGGCATCTTTGCATCCTCCGCGCCAGCCAGGTGGTCCAAACCCTGCCCGAGTACTTCGACGGCTGCCCCCAGCCGCCCGCTCTAGTCACGACCATCTCCGGGCCAAGCGCCACGGCAGACATTGAAATGACACGCATCAAAGGCGTCCACGGACCACGCTTCCTGCACGTGATCCTGGTGCGCGATGAGGTTTGATTCACGACGAACGTTGCATTGTGACCGCAGCCCACCGGCTCGGTAAGGAGCAAAGGACCATGACGCATTCGGAATCCGCAACTTACGACCTGGCAGTCAAGGCTCTGGATTCTTTCCAGATCGAGATTCCCTCCTGGGGATTCGCCAACACCGGCACCCGCTTTGGAAAGTTCGTCCAGGCCGCCGCCGCTTCCACTATCGAGGAGAAGTTCGCCGACGCGGCCGAGGTCAACCGCCTTACCGGCGTCACTCCCACGCTCGCCCTCCATGTGCTCTGGGATCTGCCCAATGGCGTCGCCGATATCCCCGAGGTCAAGGCGCTGGAGCGCCGCTTCGGCGTTCGCGCCGGCTCCATCAATCCCAACCTCTTTCAGGACCAGGAGTACAAGTACGGCTCCCTCTGCAACCCTTCGGCGAAGATCAGGGAGCAGGCCGTGAAGCACATGCTGGATTCGATCGAGATCGCCAAAGGCCTCGGCTGCCGCGATCTCTCCGTCTGGCTGGCCGACGGCTCCAACTATCCCGGTACCCAGAGCATCCGCAAGCGCATCGGCTGGCTTGAGGAAGCACTGCGCACCACGCATGACCACCTGGCGCCCGGCCAGCGCCAGTTGATTGAATACAAGCCCTTCGAGCCGGCCTTCTATCACACCGATATCGCCGACTGGGGTATGTCCTCCCACCTGGCGCGCCAGTCCGGCCCGCAATCCCGCGTCCTAGTCGATACCGGCCACCATTATCTCTCCCAGAATATCGAGCAGATTGTCGCCTGGCTTCTGCACACGGGCCTCCTGGGCGGTTTCCACTTCAACGACCGCCGCTACGCCGACGACGATCTCACCCTCGGCTCCATCGACCCCTACCAGATCTTCCGCATCTTCCATGAGATTCACTCCGCCCTGGCCGAGAAGCCGAACCTGGAGATCGCCTTCATGATCGACCAGAGCCACAACCTGAAGGGCAAGATCGAGGCCTCCGTGCAGACCGTGGTCACCGCCCAGGAACTCTGGCTCAAGGCCGCCCTCGTCGATCGCGAGCAGTTGGCCATCCACCAGCAGTCCTGTGACCTCGTCGCCGCCGAGGAACTCTTCCGCGGCGCCTTCTGGACCGATGTCCGCCCGCTCGCCGCAGCTTGGCGCAAGGCCCGCGGACTGCCCGCCGACCCCTTGGCCGCCCTCCGCGAAGGCGGCTACGTGGAGCGCGCCGGCAAGGATCGCGGCAGTCGTTCATCGGCCGTCAGCAGCTACGCCTGAGAGGCGTAATCTTTACGTAAGCGCAGTTTCGCTATTGGAATTGCGGGTGAGGAGGCAATCGGTTGCCGAGAGCTAAGATCAAACGGCTGTACCTGATTCCGATTCTGTCCAAAGCGCTCGACGTTCTCGAACAGCTCGAGAGCAACCCCACCCCTGTGGCTCTTGAGGATGTGTACCAGAAGACGCAGATCTCCAAGACCAGCGTCTATCGCATCCTCAAGACCCTGGTGCATCGCGGCTATGTGGCCCAGTCGCAGAACGGCCTTTACCGCCTGGTTTCGCGCCCCCGGCGCCTGCGCTTCGGATTTGCGGCCCAGAGCGCCGAGATGCCCTTCTCCGTTGCGGTGGCGCAGAGCGTCAGCACCGCCGCCGCCGCTTCCGGCGTCGAGTTGCTCACCCTCGACAACCGTTACGACCCCGGCGTTGCCATTCAGAACGCCGAAGAGTTCGTCGCCAAGCGCGTGGACCTGGCCATCGAGTTCCAGGTGGAGGAGCACGTGGCGCCGCGGGTCGCTCACATCTTCAAGAAGGCGGATATCCCGCTGGTGGCCATCGATGTGCCCCACCCCAACGCCACTTACTTCGGAGTGGATAACTTCGAGGTGGGCGTCGAGGCCGGCTCCGTGCTGGGCCAGCACGCCCTGCGCAAATGGAAGGGTAAAGTGGACCTGGTGCTCGGCATCGGTTTCGCCGAGGCCGGCAGCTTTGTCCAAAACCGCATCACCGGCGCCTTCGACGGGATTCGCGCCCGGCTCAAGGATCTTCCCGCCGACCGCTTCCTGACCATCGAAGGCCGCGGCATGCGGCAGCCCAGCTACCTGGCCGTCGCCGAGTTCCTCCGCGACCAGCCCAGGGGCCAGCACATCCTGGTCGCCGCGGCCACCGATTCCAGCGCCCTGGGCGTCCTCGACGCGGCCCGCGAGTCCGGCCGCGAAGCCGACTTCGCCATCGTCGGCCAGGACTGCATCCCCGAAGCTCTCGACGAGATGCGCTCCGGCAGCAGCGCCTTCATCGGCTCCATCTCCCACGAGGTCGAAACCTACGGGCCGCGTCTCATCCAGCTCGGCATTGCCCTCCTGCGCGGCTACACCGTCCCTCCCTACAACTACGTCCGCCACAAAACCGTGACCCCGGAGACCCTTGGCGTCGAAGCGGAAGCCCAAGCGGTTTTGTGAGGACATAGAACCGGATTCAGTTGGCCACAAAAGAAGATCGCGATACACTCCAGAGGATGACGCCTGCCAGGAGTGCAAGGCCGGGAAAGACGACGACGAGGACCGCCGCGCCAAAGACCGCCGGTCGCGAGCTTGCCCCCGACCGCGTCGCGGCCATCCTGAAAAGCCTGGACGAGGCCTATCCCCACGCCCAGTGCGCCCTCAACCACCGCTCTCCCTGGGAGCTGCTGGTGGCGACGATTCTCTCCGCACAGTGCACCGACGTGCGCGTCAACATGGTGACGCCGGAGTTGTTCCGCCGCTTCCCCACCCCGGCCGCAATGGCCAAAGCGACGCTGCCGGAACTCGAAGCCCTCATCCGCACCACCGGCTTCTTTCGCAACAAAGCCAAGTCCATCCAGGGCGCGGCCATTAAGCTCGTCGCCGAGTTCGGCGGCCAGGTTCCGCAAACTCTCGCCGAGCTGATCACCATCCCCGGCGCGGCCCGCAAGACCGCCAGCGTCGTTCTCGGCGTCTGCTTTGGCAAAGCCGAAGGCGTGGTGGTGGATACGCACGTCTTCCGCATTGCCCGCCGCCTTGGCCTGGCCAAAGGCGACACGCCGGAAAAGGTCGAGCAGGAGCTGATGCGGGTTTTGCCTCGGGAGCGCTGGATCGACTTCTCCCACCAGATCATCCACCACGGCCGCCAGGTCTGCGAGGCCCGCAAACCCAAGTGCGACCGCTGCAACCTGGAGCAGCTCTGCCACTCCAAGGACAAGACCTGGCAGTCGTAGCGCAGCGGAGTTAGACGATTCTCAGCGCCGGCAACTTTGTCACCTTCAGCGAACTGGCGTCGCGCTTGTCCGAAGCGGACCACAGCAGTGTCCGAGCGGTCAGATTCCGGTCGAAACTTCGACGTCTCCCCACTCCAGCAGACCGGCGCCCCATGAGTAACCGACCCCGAAACCTATCAGCATCACCTTGTTACCCGGCGAGAGCTGCACTGCTATCCTTGAAAGCGTCAGCGGAATGGTGTTGCTGACCGTGTTGCCGACATCGCTCAGCGATAGCGGAACCTTTTCCTTGGGAAGGCGCATCTTGGTCCGCAGTTGTTCGTTCATGAAGGCGTTTGCCTGATGAAAGACAAAGCTGTCAATCTCATCGAGAGTTAGCCCCGTCTTAGTCAGCAGTTTGTGGATGAGCGCGGGAACGCGTTTCATGGTGAAAGCAAACAGCTCCTGACCGTCCATAAACAGGTTGGCCGCGCTGCGAACGCTGCCATTCTCGTCGCAGTATTCCGAAAGGGGCTCCGCCGGGAAGCGCCGCCGCGCCCCACCGATGGGAACGATAAGATTGCCGCATCCGCTCCCATCCGTGCCAACCACGGTGGCGACAATTCGCGCACCGCGCTTATCGGCGCTGACGACCGTCGCAGTTGCTGCGTCGCCGAAGAGAACCCGCACCGAGCGATCGCCTGGATGGATGTATTTGCTGTAGGTTTCCCCCGTCAGCAGCAGAACATTGAAAGCACTGCCAGAACAAACCAATGCGTTTGCCAGTTGCAGGCCGTAAATAAAACCTGAACAGCCCTGATTGAAGTCGATGGCGCCACAGCTTACGGGAAGTCGCAGACGATCCTGCAAGATGCATGCGGAAGCAGGAAGCACATAGTCGGGGCTTTGGGTGCAGAACAGCAGGTAATCGATTTCCTCTCGCTGGACGGAGCTGCCGGCGAAGAGGCGCTCGGCCGCGGCGAAGGCCAGATCGGCCGCAGTTTCGCCTTCCGCGGCGATTCTACGGCAGTTGATCCCCGTCTTGGCGGCAACCTTCGCCATCTCCCACGCGGGGTTTTCCGCCTGAAGCTCCTCGTTAGTGACTTCTCGCTGCGGCAGATAGCAGCTCAATGCTGCGATGTTTGCGCTCATCCTATCCTTCACCCAACGGATGCCTTTGAGGTGATGCTATCGATCTCGTCCTTCACTGTGACGAGGCCGCAAAAATCTTTCGCTCCCAATTGGATTTTGTAGCACTCGCCGAGCAGCTCAAGACTCATACCCTGTCTCCACTTACTAGGCGCTTTCTCCAGCTAGCCTCGGCACACAATTCCCGGCACGCCGTTGGTGGCGCATCGAATTGCCCGGTCCGAACGCCACTGTATCCTCGCAGTGAAAGAACTCAATAGTCGTACAGAGCTTTCGAAAAGTATACATTGGGCGCTCGCTCCGAGCCGCCGCGTCCGCCTGAACAAGATCATGTGATGCTCGCCCAAGAGCGAATCCAGAGTTGGTGTGCCCTAATGAGTTCAGTGCCGGGTCGCCGCTCCCTGGTGGTCGCGTCGACTTGAGGGTTGCGGTTTCGGGACACAGTCACTCTGGTTTCGCAATAGCTTGCCGGTGGCAACAGCTTCGCCGGCGCTGGACCATTCAGACAGAAGAATGTCGCATCAGTGCGCCCTGTTGCGTGCCTGAGCGTTGCCATCGACGCTCAGGCACGCGATAAGGAACCGTGTCCTTCGCTCAGCCAGTTGCCAACCGTTCCTGCGCTCGCAACCACTCAACAAGCCTTGCAACAGCGCTCCCAATTCAATCTCGCACCCGGCGGCCGACGAAGGCCTCCGGCAGGGAAGCCGAAGAGCGGCTTTAACAACATGGCAGAAATCCTTACAATCCATGCAGGAGAATCCTGTTCCCCGAGGGCTGTTCCGTGTTGGGGCGGCCGGGGCAGGTTCTATCCGGGCCCGCCAAACATGAATTCGGAGCTAGGACCATGATAGATTTCAATAGCCTGTTATGCATTGTTTGCGCGACATTGCCTGGTTATG
>JBEKCX010000158.1:0-6361 GCA_050014655.1 Occallatibacter sp.
CCGGGATTCTCCTTGACGTGTGCTTGGCGGCTCACCTCTCGGAGTCTCTTGGATGGACTCCAGCAAATGTCAAACTGCTACTGCCACCCCGGCAGAGCCGGGGGAACTCTCGCTACATTAGTTGAGGGCAAGCCGGCTGGAACTTCCGGAGCTCAACCGGCAGTATCGTCGCCTGTCTCGGAGTCGCGCATTCCGGGTGCATGAACGATGTGCATGAGTTCGCCGCTATCCAGCCAGATGAGGCAGCAATTCTCGCAGGAGTCGATAACTACATTTCCCGGACCAGCGTAAAAGTGGGTGTCCATGCGGTGGTGGCATTGGGGGCAGTCGATCTTGCGGTGCAGATCGCTGGCGTCGGCCGCGGGCTGAGGCGCCGCGCCTCGCCGCTCAGTGCGCAGTTGCTCGACAAGCGCCTCGAATACCTGCATGGAAATCAACATGCCGCGGCACCGGGTGCAGTAGAGGATGCGAATCTTGGCGACGGCGGCATTGACGAGGGGAACGTTGCAGATGGGGCAGGCCTGGTCGGAAGGGTCACCGAGGACGCGCACGCCGTCGTCGTTTATTTCCGGAAGAAAGACGCTGTGGCAATACTCGCACCTGTAGCTGCTCTCATCCGGTTTGAGGTGCATGGGAGCGCCGCAGGAAAGACAGTTCATTGAGGTTTCCCGCAGTCTGCGCAGAATTTGGCGCTGAATGGCAACGGATGTCCGCACTCGATGCAGAACTTGGAGGCCTGGGAGGCGGAAGCCGCGCCGATGAGAGCCGGGGCGGGGCTCGGCGCTGGCGCGGGGGTTACAGTTTTGAGAGAGGCCTGCAGGACTTGCGCGACTGCGGCGCCTGCGCCGAGCCCCATGCCCATGCCGGCCGCGCCGCCGGTGTTGGCAGCCGAGAGGTCCAGGGACTCAGCCGCCGCATAGAGCGTGTAGCGGCCGAGATCCCCAACCATGTTCATGCCGATGCGCTGGTCAAAGACCTTTTGCAGTTCCTCGGGGAGGGAGATGTTCTCCACGACGAATTGCTCGAGCGAGAGACCAAGCGCAGCAAAGGCCGGTTTCATCTCTCCTACGATCTTCTCGCTGAGGAGGGCCTGATTGGCGGCCATGTCGAGGAAGGAAATATCGCTCAAGGCAAAGATCTGGGTCATGCGGGCGATGATCGTCTCGCGCAACTGGCCTTCGAGATCGCCGGCAAAATACTTGTCGCGCGTGCCGCTGATCTGCTTGAAGAAGATGCGCGGATCGGCGACGCGGTAGGAGTAGATGCCGTAGCAGCGCAGCCGGACCGCGCCGAACTCCTTGTCGCGGACAGTGATGGGCGTGGCCGTGCCCCACTTCTGGTCGATCTGCAGGCGGGTGGAGAAGAAGTAGACCTCGGACTTGAAGGGCGATTCGAAGGCCTTGTCCCAGTTCATCAGATCGGTAAGCAAGGGAAGGTTGCGGGTATTAAGGGTGTGCAGGCCGGGGCCGAAGACGTCGGCGATCCTGCCTTCGTTGACGAAGGCGGCCATTTGCGACTCGGTCACGGTGAGCTGGCCGCCGTTTTCTATCTCCATGTCGCGCATGGGAAAGCGATAGGCAAGAATGCCGTCTGCCGGCTCGTTCCACTGAATGACTGCGATGAACTGCTTGGATAGAAACTCTTTGAAGGTCACATGCTCCTCCTGACGAATAACTCTACCATGCGTTGCGGCCATTGCGCACGGAACGAGACGGGACAACGGCGGACTTAGGGCTCCGGGGAAGCTTCGTTTGGGCCGGCAGACGCCGGACGCCGGGTATTGGGCAGGATAAGGGGGCGGGCACGATTCCGGGTCGCTGCTGTTTGCGGCGGTTGTGTTACCGTTGCAATACGGCGTCCCTGAGCCGGGCCGGGGTATCCGGGCCTTCGGCGAGCGCCGGCGATTCGGCGGGAAAGGGGCGGCGCGCGTAACCCGAGAATGGCCCAGGAGCCGGAACTGATTTCGCCCTCGTTGCCCGCCGGCCCGGCTTCCCAGCCTGGGCAGGCGGACGGCGCCATGCCGGTGTTGGAGCTTGCGCCCGATCCGGCGAGTCAGCGAATTCCGCGCTGGCTGGTGCGGGCCGAGCTGTTCTTGCGAGTGCTGCTGCGGATGTACATCGGCCTGGCGGTTTGCTTTGCGCCGTGGTGGCCGATGTTCTGGGACCAGAACCCTCTTTTTGTGCAGTTCCCGTCCCTCTCGATCTATGCCGCCAGCGGCGCGGTGCGGGGCATGGTCTCGGGGTTGGGACTCTTGAATTTGTGGATTGCGTTTCAGGACGCGGTCCGGCATTGGGACGGATGAGAGATGGACGAGAGACTAGGGAACAGGGATCAGGGATCAGGGATCAGGGAACAGGAAACAGCTCCGGCGGCGCTGGTGGCGGCTCCGCTGGCCTATGAGAACTCCGGCTTTCTGAACAGCGCGGACGGACGGCTGATCCGTATAGTGGCCGAGTATCTGGAGCCGCTGGCGCGGTTCCGGCGGGAGCAGATCCAGGACACGGTGGTGTTCTTCGGGTCGGCGCGGTTTCGCGGACGCGAGGAGGCCGACCATGCTCTGGAGCTGCTGGAGAACACCGGATCGAGGCGGCCGGCTCCCAGCCACGAGCAGCCGGCCAGCGCACCGGAGATTGCGGCCGGCCAAGCTACGGAGTTGCAACTGAAACGGGCCGAGGCGGCCGTGGAGATGGCCCGCTACTACGAGGATGCGCGGCGGCTGGCCGGACTGCTGACGGAGTGGGCCAAGAGGATTCCGTCTCAGCGGCACCGGTTTGTGGTCACATCGGGCGGCGGACCGGGGATCATGGAGGCCGCCAATCGCGGGGCGCACGAGGCCGGCGGCAAGACCATCGGAATGAATATAAGGCTGCCCTTCGAGCAGGCGCCGAATCCCTACATAACTCCTTCGCTGAACTTCGAGTTTCACTACTTCTTCATGCGCAAGCTGTGGTTCGCCTACCTGGCCAAGGCGCTGGTGGTCTTTCCCGGCGGATTCGGCACGCTGGACGAGATGTTCGAGATCCTCACCCTGGCGCAGACCCGGAAGCTAGCCAAGAAGATCACGGTGGTGGTCTACGGCTCGGAGTACTGGAAGAAGGTATTCAATCTGGATGCGCTGGTGGATACGGGCGCGATCTCTCCCAAGGACATTGAGCTGTTCCAGTTCGCCGATACACCGGAGCAGGCCTTCGAGCTTCTGCGCCGCGGGCTGACGGAGAATTACCTGCTTGCCGAAGCGGCGGCGGAAAGGCTTGTCGAAAGCGCAGAGGCGTCGGACGGCGAGGATCTGATGGCGGGCTCGACCATCGAGGATTTTCTCGGCCCGGAGCTGGCCAGAACCAGCAAATGATCGTAAGCCTGTGGCGGTGTCTCCGAGTTTCTCAATCTTGTATGCGGACGCATCAATTCTGCTAGCCTTATTGCACGGCATCCCCCACGGCCTGAGGCCGAAAGAAGGGGTCTTGAAGCGGCCTAGACCAGGCGAGAGGGCTTGCTCCTCTTGGGTGTTTTTCAGGGAATGTGAGGGGAACTGCCGGGATTTTTCCGGGATCTTTGGGGTTACCATATTGGTTCCTTTGCTAATTGAAGGGCAATTCGCATCCTCTTAACCGGGCGTTTACGGTTGGGACGGGATACTGGGTGCAGAAGTCCGGGCACGATCGCGGAGAAGGAGCAGAAATGGCCAGTTCGACCATCTCGTATCTGTGGCGCGACCCCAACGCGCCAAAGGGATTCCGTTCAGGCGTTTCCTTGCACGGTCACACCAACCAGTCGAAGGAGACGCTGGATTTTCTGGCGAACTTCGGCAACCAGTACCCGGTGATGCGGCCTCTGCTGTCGCGGTTGGAGCGGCGGGCGGCAGAGATGCATGGGGTGCGCGTGGACTATGCGGCCGCTTACTGGACGCCGCCCATGACTCCCAAGCTGGCCTTCGATCTGGAGAGCGGGCAGGTGGAGAAGCTGGACCTGGCGCCCATGGTTTCCCTCACCGATCACGACACGATTCAGGCGCCGATGCTGCTGCGGACTGTGCCCAGCGCGCGGCGAATTCCGGTGTCGGTGGAGTGGAGCGCCCCCTATGGAAAGCAGTCGTTCCACCTGGGCATACACAACCTGCCCAGCGCGCGAGCCACCGAGTGGATGGAGACCTTCAGGAGTTTTACGGCCGACCCGGGCGACGCGCGGCTCACCGAGATTCTGGCGGCGCTGGACGCGGACCCCAACGTGCTGGTGATCTTCAACCATCCCATGTGGGACCTGTACCTGATCGGCCAGGAGAAGCACGAGTTCCTGGTGAACGAGTTTCTGCTGAAGAACGGCAACTATCTGCACGCCATGGAGCTGAACGGCTTGCGGCACTGGGAAGAAAACCGCAGAACGCGGCGGCTGGCGGAGAAGTGGAACATGCTGACCATCTCCGGCGGAGACCGGCACGGCGTGGAACCGAACGCCAACATCAACCTGACCAACGCCACCAGTTTTACCGAGTTTGTGCACGAGATACGGCGGCAGAAGAAGAGCGATATTCTCTTCATGCCGCAGTATGCGGAGCCGTGGAAGCATCGGATTTTGCAGTCGGCGATCGACGCCGTGCGCGACTACCCGGAGTTTCCGCAGGGGTCGCGCAGCTGGGACGAGCGCGTCTATCATCCGGACGCGAACGGGGTGGCAAGGCCGCTGAGCGAGCTTTGGCCCAACGGAGCACCGCCGCGAGCCATGAGCCTGGGCATCGGATTGGTGCAATTGATGGGCCGGGGCCTGGTTTCAGGCGGGCTGCGCATGGCGTGGAGCGAGGCGCACCAGCTGCGGCTGGCGCTGGGCGAGCGCGACGCCTGACGGGCATGGAATCTCACTGGCGCGGCTTCACCTCAGTTTGAAGGCGCATGGACCGTGTTTTGAAACGGCCCGGCTATAGGATACTGTCACAACTAGAATCCCGATCTGCCGGCCGCGCTTCTTCAAAACAAGCCCTTCGGCGGTCGAGGCGCGGAATCCGAAAAGAACTTTATGGCCGATAGAATGCCGCGGGTGGCGTACTTCCCCGACTCGTACCACGAGGTGAACGGGGTTGCGCACACCAGCCGGCAGTTTGAGGCGTTCGCGCGGCGGCGGAACCTGCCCTTTCTGTGCGTGCGCGCCGGAGCCCGGGCGCCGGCCGTTCTGGAAGAAGGCAATGTGTGGACTCTGGAGCTGCCGCGCGGCTTCCTTTCCTTTGCTCTCGAAAAGGACCTGCGCTTCGATCCCGCGTTTCTGCGCCATATGCCGCTCATTAGCGAGGTTCTGGAGCGGTTCCAGCCCGATCTGATCCACATTACCGGCCCCAGCGAGGTGGGAATGCTGGGCGCGGGGCTGGCGCACCATCTCAAGCTGCCGCTGGCCGCCAGTTGGCACACCAACGTGCATGAGTACGCGGCGCGGCGGTCGGATTGGTTTCTGCGCCTGCTGCCCAAGCGGCAATCGCACGCCACGGGACAGAAGATCGAGGACCTGGCCATGGCCGCGGCGGCCAGGTTCTACTCGGTGGCGCGGATCCTGTTTGCACCCAACCCAGAGCTTTGCCGCTTGCTGGAGCGGACCACGGGGCGGCCCTGCCGCCTGATGCCGCGCGGCGTGGAAGCGGAGCTGTTTCATCCCGCCAAGCGCAAGCGCAACCCCGAAGACCGCGAGGCCGTGCTGGGCTTTGTGGGGCGGCTATCTGTGGAGAAGAACGTGGCCCTGCTGGCCGAGGTGCAGGAGGAACTGGAGCGGCTGGGCAACAAGAGCTTCCGGTTCCTGATTGTGGGCCACGGCGCCGAGGAGGGCTGGCTGCGGGAACGGCTGCCGCGCGCGGAGTTCCCCGGAGTGCTGCGCGGCGAGGCGCTCTCCGCGGCCTACGCGAATATGGATTTGTTTGTCTTTCCGTCGCACACCGATACCTTTGGCAACGTGGTGCTGGAGGCGCTGGCGAGCGGAGTGCCGGCGATTGTGACCCCCGACGGCGGGCCGGCGACCATCGTCCGCGACGGCCAGACGGGGCGGATTGTGCCGGATGCGGAGTTTGCCGCGGCCGTAGCCGGGGTGCTGGCCGACCCCGCAAAACATGGCGAAATGCGGCTGGCGGCGCGCGAATATGCGCTGACCATGAGCTGGGACTCGGTCTTTGAGGGGGTCTATGCCGCGTACCAGACGATCCTGCCGCAAGGGGAGCAGGCGGCGGGGTAGTTATCGAAGCCCAAAAGGCTGTATCTCAGGAAACCTCTACTAGAGCATTTTAGGAATTACTGTAGACGTTCTATGCAGTGGTTGAACCATGCCTTTGCGTTGTCTGGCGTGATCAGCTGAATGGCTTCGGCGATCGCTTTTTCCAGCGCTTCTTTGGTTC
>JBEKCX010000159.1:0-6300 GCA_050014655.1 Occallatibacter sp.
CGCTGTGCGCTGGATTCGCAGAGAGTGACCGGGGAGTGAGAATTGAATCCGGCGGCCCTCGATAAGGATGAAGGCCTCGTCAGGGCACAGTTATCCCGGACGAGGCCTGAGTGTCGTTCGTATTGCCACTGGTGGAGCGTTTGCGGTAAGGCGCCTGACCCGAAGGGTTCCCGGGTACTCCGCCGTGCCTTATCAAAACAAATGAGGATGTGGACCGGTCCAGAGGTTCTCTAACCCTTGGTATCCCGACCGTGTAATTGTCGAACAGCGATCCTGTCGATCTGGGTGCCCCAAATCCCGATTTCGGGACCTGGGAGAGCGCATGTTCCTACTGTCGGAGTACTACTCGTCCCCCAGCTCATACGGAATCTCAAACCGCCCGATCTGGATGATCGCCTTGTCTGCCGGCGGCCAGATGTGCAGGCTCGTCACCCGGCTGGAGCCGGCGATGAGATGCGCGTCCGTCGTTCCCACCAGCGCGCCGGTGGCCGCCTCGTGAAAGTGCACGCTGAGCGCGTCGCTGCCCTGCGCCTTCGTCCATCCAAAGGCGTACTCTCCGGGCTTGAGCGCGATGCCGCCGATGCGGATCGGAGCCTGCACAACCAGGTAGTGCGAGTACTTGCCCTCGGCTGAGTAGCCGGCCGTGAGCAGCACCACACCGGCAATGAAATGCCCGCGCCCGTTCACAATGCCCGAGGCGGTGCGCATCTCGGTTTCAATGTGTTCCTTCTCCACCGGCGCGCGGGCGGGCAGTAGCGAGGCCAGCTCCGCATCCGTGGCCTGCCGCCAGGCCGTCTTCTGTGCCCGCATCGAAGGAGACAGCAGCAAAAGAAACACTCCGCAAAGAATCGCGCACTTCATCGTTTTCATCATCATGATCTCGGCTTTCTCAGGGACTCGAGCGGAACAAGGCCGCGCTGGATGGCCGCCGTGGCAGCCTGCGTCCGATCCGTCACGCCCAGCTTGCCCAGCAGGCTGTTGATGTGAGTCTTCACCGTGGCTTCGGTGATCTCCAGCTCGGTGGCGATCTCCTTGTTGCTCTTGCCATGCACAATCTGTTCCAGCACGTCGAACTCGCGCGGCGTCAGTTCCTCGGTGCCCATGCGCTCGGCTAGCTTCTCGGCGACCGCTGCCGGTATGTGCGATTTGCCCGCATGAACCGCGCGAATGGTCGCAATCAGCTCCTCCGAGGTCATGCCCTTCAAGAGGTAAGCGCGCGCTCCGGCCTGCAAGGCGCGAAAGATGTCCTCGTCGCCGTCGTAGGTGGTGAGCACCACGACCCGCGCCTGCGGCGACTCCATGCGGATGCGCTGGATCGCGTCCACGCCGCTCATGCGCGGCAGCCGCAGGTCCATCAGGGTTATATCCGGCTGGTGCTTGCGGAACTGCGCGATGGCCTCCACGCCGTCCGCTGCTTCGCCCACCACCTCCAGGCCCTCCGCCACGCTGAGCAGCGCCACCAGCCCCTGGCGCACCACGTGGTGATCCTCCACAACCAGCACGCGAATCGATTCCTTGGCCACTGTTGCTCCTTTGCCTGCCCTTGTGTCTCCCACAAATCTGGATGGGATCGGCGACCCCTAACCTCCCACAAACCCCTGGGTGCCCCATCCTTCCGGGCCTTATCCGGAAGGGTGGGATACCACGAACCTGGGTGCCCCAGGTCTCGTCTTTGAGACCTGGGAAGCCACGAACCCTGGGTGCCCCATCCTTCCGGGCCTTAACCGGAAGGGTGGGATACCACGAACCTGGGTGCCCCAGGTCTCGTCTTTGAGACCTGGGATACCGCGAACCCTGAGAACCCACGAACCCTAACCGCTTCCTGTCTCCCTCGCCGCCGGCGCCTCCAGCCTCACTGTCGTTCCCCCGCCCGGATCGCTCGTTACCTCCAACCTCCCGCCGATGGCCGCCGCGCGCTCGCGCATCCCGGTCAGCCCGAAGTGCCCCGGCGCCTGCTGCTCGCCGGCCGCAAACCCCTGTCCGTCGTCCCGCACTTCCAGCGCAATCTCGCCCGGCCCGTACTCCAACTGCACAAACAAATGCTTCGCTCCGGCGTGCTTCTTCACATTATGGATGGCCTCCTGCGCCACGAGCAGGATTTCGCGCTCCGTGCCGGGCGGAAGCGGGCGATAGGCGCCGAAGATGTTGCAGCTCGACTCCAGCCCGCTGCCCCCTTCAGCCTCGGCCATGCGCCGCAGCCTGACCGGCAGGGTGGTCTCGCCGGAGTCCTGCGAACGCAGCGCCCAGATCGATTGCCGCGCGTCGCTCAACCCCTGGCGCACGTAGCCTCGGGTCTGGTCCAGGCGCTTGGCCGCCTCCTCCGTCTTATGGTGGCGCAGCAGCTCGGCCAGCACCTCCAACTGCACGCTGATGCCCACGTAGCCCTGCGCCAGCGTGTCGTGAATCTCGCGCGCTATGCGGCTGCGCTCTCCCAGCACGGCGCGGAACTCGCCCTCCGCCCGCCGCAGCCGCAGTCTCAGCAGCACCACCACCATCCCCGCTGCCAGCGCAACCATCAGCGCATAGAACCACACTGTCTGGTAGAAATGCGGCCGCAGCTCGAAGGTGAGGGCCGCGCCCTCGGTGTTCCAGACCCCATCGTTATTGGCCGCCTGCACGCGGAAGGTATACTTCCCCGGCGGAATCGTCGTGTAGTAGGCGGCGCGGCGCGTCCCGGCCTCCGTCCAGCCTCGGTCGAAGCCCTCCAGCATATAGCGGTACCGCACCTTCTGCGGCGCGGTAAAGCTCAGTCCGGCGTAGTCGAACTCGAAATGGACGTGCCCGGCTTGAACCACAACCAAAGAGCCCGCTGCACGTAGTGCCGCGTCGTCCACCGCAAACCGCTCCAGCGCGACCGGCGGCGGAACCGAGTTCACCGGAAAGTGCGCCGGATCGACCTCCACCAGCCCCTTGGGGGTAGCGAACCAGAGCCGCCCATCGCGGGAGCGCCAGGCCGATGGGTGGCTATTGGTGGCCGTATCCCGGCTGCGCAGCCCGTCGGCGGCGCCAAACTCCATCCAATGCGAGCAACCCGCCGCCGTGCCGGCCTCGCTCATCTTGCTGCCCATGCCGTTGCAGTCGCAGCGCGCTATCCCGTTGCCCGTGGCGAACCACAGATGCCCCCCGCCGTCGTCCAGAATGGCGTGAATTGAGGTCTGATCCAGCCCTCCGTCTACCACTTTGGAGAATCTCCGCCCATCCCAAAGGTTCCACCCGTGGTCCTGCGTGCCGATCAGCAGCGTCCCGTTCGCCCGCGAGAGGAGCGCCGTAATTACGTTGCTGGAGAGCCCGTCGGCCGTCATGTAGTTGGAAATCCTGCCGGCATGCAGCCGCGAAAGGCCGGCCAGGGTAGCCACCCACAGGTCACCGCTCGCGTCCCGAACCATAGAGCCCACCAGATCGCTGCCCAGCCCGCTCGCCTGGGTAAAGGTCTCCATGTGCTCGCCTGAGATTCCGCTCCCTGGGTTGGTCCAATGCGTCAGCCCGCGCCGGGTGCCGATCCACAGCGACCCATCCCCGTCCGCCAGCAGCGAGCGGATGAAGTCGTCCGGCAGCCCATCGGCGGAGGTGAACGCATCGATCTTCCCCCCGCGAATCCGGTTCAGCCCATCCGGCGTGCCCACCCACAGATCACCGTTGGGCGCGGCGGCCAGCGACAGAATCACGTCGCTCAAAAGGCCGTCCTTCACCGTGTAATTCTTCACGCGCCCGTTCTTGCCCACAGCATTCAGCCCAGCCCCGCCGGTTCCCACCCAGAGCGTGCCCGCGCTGTCCTCTACAACGGTGGTCATGGCGTCGGAAGAAAGTCCCTCCCGCGCGCCCATCGTCCTGAAGCGCTGATCGCGGAGAATGTGCAGCCCGCTCGTCTCGGTCCCCACCCAGAGGTTGCCCTCGCGGTCTTCCATCAGCGCCAGCACACTCGCCGTGGCCAGCGGATCGGTGACCGGCAGCCGTTCAAGCTTGCCATCAACCCACCGCGCCAGCCCACCATTAGTGCCGATCCAAAGGCATCTCTCGCGGTCCAGCAATAGCGCCTGGATTCGGCTCCCGGGCAGTTCCTTGCCCGCCGCGAGCCGCGCCACTACAGTGTCGCCATGCAGCACCTGCGCCATCCCCTTCGTCGCTACCACCACTTCGCCCGTGATCTCTTGGATGAACTCGGCGCCATCTTTGGGAAACACGGGTTCAAGCTGTTGCTGGAGCACGGGCGACCTCGATCCTTCCCCCTCGTACCTAGCCACGCTTTCGCGCGTCATCACCGATACCCCGCCCTGCCCGTCCGTTGTCACCGCAGTGATCGAGCTGGCCGGCAGCCGTATCCTGGATGTAACGTCAATAAACCTCCCATCGTCGTTCAGTCGAGCCAGCCCGAAATCCGTCCACACCAATAGATAGCCGATCCTTGACTCCACCAGTGCCCGAATCCCGTTCCCCGGCAGCCCGTCTTTCGTCGTAAACGCCGTAACCGCCCCATCCTTCCACCGCGCCAGCCCTTCGCTGGTGCCAATCCACAGCGCCCCGTCCTTGGTCTCCAGCAGGCAGCGCACGTCGTTCCCAGGCAGCGCCGGGCTGGAGTTGCGGTCGAAGACCTCGAACCCGTTCCCGTCGAAGCGCACCAGCCCCACCTCGGTGCCCAGCCACACAAATCCGTCGCGCGTCTGCACCAGCGCCTGCACGGTGTTCTGCGGCAGCCCGTTCTCCATCACCCAGGTCTGCCGGCCGTAGTTGGCCAGCGGCGTCGAAGGCTCCAGCGAATGGATTGGTAGCGCCCACCCCAGCAGCAACGCGGCTGCCAAGGCCATAGACCCGCACCGTGCAGGCAAACGCCGGGCGGTCTGATCCGCAAAACCCTTCGAGTTGGCGTGATTCCGGGCCACGGGAGCAGGTCGATCTTCCCTCAAACAGACTCCAGCCTGCGCAAAAGCCGCGCACCTCCACAATAATTGGCGGGGGCCTGTTAACACTACTTCAGACGGTGGCGACGGGAGCCAGTTTTTCTCAGTTCGAGGCGCGAGGAGCGCGCTGTAGCCAGTTACTGAAGCGACGAGCAACGAAGCAATGGGGAAAACTGGCCCCGTCCCTTCGGCCTCCACCCCATCACGCAAAGTTCGCGTGCCGGGGGCCCTGGGTTGCGGCGCAACAGAATCCCCAGCGGCCGGGGTTCACAGAAAGCAGAGTTTGCTTCCGGAGGCGACTGCGTGAGGCTCCTTGGCTGGCGTTGAACTAGACTACCTCACCAAGGCCGGCGTCCGTCTCCACCCATTGATGGATGGAATCTTCCATCGAATAGCTCAAGACATGCCGCACTCCTGCCGATACTCTGAATATGCCTTCTGAATATGTCTCTTGAACCGGTCGTTCAAGTTTTGACTAACGGGTGGCGGCCCATCGTGGCTGCCGCCCGTTTTCTTCTTGCGCACAGCTCCGGAATCCGTTGGAACGCCCCGCTCGTCGCCCGGATCGCCCCCAGCCTTGCCAGCCCAGCGCAATTAACATAAGTACGAGCGCAGGGAGCCACGGTTCGCTTTGCCGCCAACCCCGCGCCAAAGGCCGTTTCCCGGCAAAGAAGGGAAGAGATGATCACCCGCAGAGATTTGCTCGTAGCCTTGCCCGCCGCCGCTGTCGTCCCCGGAGCATTCGCTCTAGAAGATCAGCGGCCCGTCATGGGTTCCGCCGTCTTCGACTGGGATGCCATGCCCGTCAAGCCCACCGGCGTCGGTTCCACGCGCGCCGTCTTCAACGCGCGCACCGCGACGCTAGAGAACCTGGAGGTGCACGTCACCACGCTCAATCCGGGCCAATCCCCGCACCCGCCCCACCGCCATCCGAACGAGGAGTTGATTATCCTCCGGCAGGGAACCATGGAGGTGCTGTCGAACGGCGAGTTGAAGCGGGTCGGCCCCGGCTCGGTCGTCTTCAACGGGTCGAATCAGCTTCACGGGCTAAAGAATGTGGGCGTCGAGCCGGCCGTCTATCACGTCGTCAACTTCAAGACCGCCGCCACGCCGGGGCCGCTCCCGCCGGACGCCAAGCCGCAACCTTGAGCGGGGTTATCTAGCCGGAAAACTTGCGCTCACCACGCCCAGGCCCGCGTAGGGATCGACAACCCATTCGTTCAAGGGGCGCAGCTCCTGGCAGTCCAGGCACATGGCGTTGGCATATTGGGCCCCGCAGTTCGGGCAAACGCCCCGGGTTTCAAACGTGTCGAAGGGCTGCCCGCATCGCCCGCAATTCCAGTAAGCTCCCAGCGGCGGCGCTGTCCGGCAGCTCGGGCAGGCAAACCCCGCCCGCCGCGGCAAC
>JBEKCX010000160.1:0-6275 GCA_050014655.1 Occallatibacter sp.
CTTCCAGACCATCAGCTTCCGCTCGGGGATTCAGGGGTCGAATGCGCTGGCGGGCATCGTCAACAGCTCGGCTTCGTTCAGCTATATCTTCAACACCATCAACAACCCGTTGCGCCCGCGCACCGGCAAAGAATACACGGCGGTTTTGCAGGCGGCGGGCATCGGCGGCAACGTGCGCTACATTTCGCCGTTGGTGGCCTACAAGCGCTTCCAGCCGATGCACTATCTGATACCGTCGTCTACCGGGCGCAACGTGCTGGGGGTGCGGGCACAACTGGGTTATGTGCAGGGCTTCGGAGGCGACGTGGCCCCTCCCAACAATCGCTTTTACTCCGGCGGCGAAGGCGATTTGAGAGGCTTCGATATCCGCGGAGCAACGCCGTACGGCTATGTGCCGAATCGCGTCAACGTCCAGTTGACCAATCCGGACGGTAGTTGCGTTCCCCGCGATCCGACCAATCCCCAGGACAACCAGTGCATTCAGGTGCCGTTGCCGGTTTACGGCGTGGTCTCCATCGGCGGCGATACCAACCTCACCACCAATGCGGAGTACCGCATTCCCATAGCCGGTCCCGTTACTTTCGCCTTCTTCAACGACTTTGGCATCGACTCGGCCCTCAACAAGGGCCAGTTGAAGCAGAGCCCGGAGGGATTTGCGGCGCTGACCTCGCTGCTCTATGGCTGCCCGGTCTACAACAGCGGTTCCTGCCAGGGCGGCATCCCAGGCTCGCAGGTCGGCTTCAGGCCGGACATCCGTCCCATCTCCGGCACCAACTTCGTTCCGCGCATGTCCACCGGCGCAGAGATTTCGGTGATCATGCCCATCATCAATGCGCCCTTCAGGCTCTACTATGCGTATAACCCGCTGCGCCTCTATGAGAGACCGTACTGCAACAACGTCATCCTCGGGGGAAACAAAGAGAGCTGCACGGCGCAGCTGATTACCCGGGATCTGTTTCCGCCAGGCGGCGCTGGGGATTACACTTACGAGGAATCGCTGGCAGGCTACGGCGCAAAGTACCTCCTCCGCGAGCCGCGCAAGACCTTCCGGCTGACCGTTTCCACAACCTTCTGAACAGGGCAAGTCTGCGCATGACTTGGGGGCCGCTCACGTCGAGCGGCTCTTTCGTGCCTGCACCAGGCCGGCAATCCGCTTTCGCCTGGAAGACGAACCGCCGCGAAGCCCCAGTTTGACGCTCCTACCCAGCCCTCCTATAATCCATGAAGTTCCTGCTGACGTCTCCGCTCGCTTTTTTTGCGGCTTTCGCCCCCACCCGGCGCGGACCCATGAAAAGAATGGACGGCGGGGTTTCTCAGGAGGCACAGGTCCGGTTTCGTTTTGAAACGCGGACGGCCGCACAGGAATTCCGAAGGAGTCTTTGCTCAAATGAAGCGTTCGCTTGCAATCATTGTTACGCTGGCCTCGGGCTTGGTCCTGAGCGCAGCCGCTCAAACAACGCCCTCACCCACCGCTGCGCCCGGCCCTGCCAAGGTCGCCGTCATCGCCTTCCAGGCGGCCGTCGGCCAAACCAACGAATTCCAGCGCAACTTTGCCGACCTGCAGAAGAAATACGAACCCAAGCGCGCCCAACTGAAGACCATGGCCGACGAGATCGACTCCTTGGAAAAACAGTTGCAGGCGCAGGGCGACAAGCTGAGCGATGCCGAGCGCGCCAGCCGGGCCAAGACCATCGACGACAAGAAGAAACAGGCGCAGCGCTTTGCAGAGGATGCGCAGAACGACCTCACGCAGGAGATGCAGGAGGTTTACAACGGCGTGGCGTCCAAGGTCTATGACGTGCTCGCAGCCTACGCGCAGCAGCAGGGCTTCACGCTGGTGGTGGACGGCAGCACGAATCAGCAGCAGGCGCCGGTTGTGCTTTATGCGAGTCCTTCCACGGACATCACAAAGGCCATCACCGACGCTTACAACCTGAAGTCGGGCGTGCCCGCTCCTCCTCCTGCTGCTCCGGCACCCGCTTCGACGCCCAAACCGGCCGCCAAGCCAATGGCTCCCGCGACGCACTGATGCGCCGATGAGCCAACTGTAACCTCCAGCGCGCCAGATGCCCCGATTGGCGGGGCCTCCGGTAGAGTAAGAAGGAGTTTCCCATTCCCATGAAGCGTTCGTTTGTATTTGTTGCCTTGCTGGCCTCGGGCCTTGTCCTGAGCGCTGCCGCCCAAACCTCGCCCGCACCCACCTCCGCGCCTGCCGGGCCGGCTAAGATTGGCGTGATTGCCTTCCAGGCGACCGTTGGGCAAACCAACGAGGGCCAGCGCGACTTCGCCGGTCTAAAGAATAAATACGAGCCCAAGCAGGCCCATCTCAAGGCCCTCAGCGACGAGATCGATGCCTTGACCAAGCAGTTGCAGACACAGGGCGACAGCCTGAGCGATGCTGTGCGCGCCAGCCGCGCCAAGACCCTCGACGACAAGAAGAAGCAGTTGGACCGCGAAAGCGAGGACGCCCGGAACGACTTTCAGGGAGAGGTTCAGGAGCTCTACGCCAGCCTGGCATCGAAGGTCTATGACGTCATGTCCAGTTACGCTCAACAGCATGGCTACACGCTGGTTCTGGACATAGGGCAGCAGCAGGGTCAGGCCCCGGTCGTGCTCTTTGCGAATCCCGCAAACGATATCTCAAAGGCTGTTCTCGATGCCTACAATCTGAAGTCGGGCGTGCCCGCTGCGGCAGCGCAGCCGGGCGCCGCGCCCGCCAGGCCTCCCGCTCCCGCGGCACACTGAGGCCTTGGTGAGCCAACGATAACTTGAAGTGCCGCCAGAGGCCCCAGCTAAGCGGGGCCTCCGGCTGGTGCTGGAGCGCGGGCCAGCCGCAGAAACGCACGCCCGGTCAATGCGCTATCTGTGGAAAAAACTGTGGATTACTTCCGGCAATCCTGCGAAAAAACTGTGTTTCTCCCTCTTGTCAACCCGAGCAGGATTCTGATAGGGAAGGTAACCCCTTATTTATCAATACGCATATGGAGAATGTCCTGCTCGTCAGGTGGGTTTCCCGGTGAGCGATCACAGAGGCCGGTTTTGTGAGGTTTCCACAGCTTCACATGAACGTCACGTGACTAAAGTATCTGGCGGGTAATGGTGCTGCCTCATTTCTGCTGGTCTTCGCCCACCCGCAAGACGGCCAGGAAGGCCTCCTGGGGAATATCGACTCTGCCGATCCGCTTCATGCGCTTCTTGCCTTCCCTTTGCTTTTCCAACAACTTGCGCTTGCGCGTGATGTCGCCGCCGTAGCACTTGGCCAACACATTCTTGCGCAGCGGGCTCACCGTCTCGCGGGAGATGACCTTGGCGCCGATGGCAGCCTGGATGGCGACCTCGAACTGCTGGCGCGGAATCAGTTCGCGCATCTTTGAAACAAGTGCCCTGCCGCGCTCGTAGGCAAAGTCGCGATGCACGATGATGGAAAGCGCGTCGACAGGCTCGCCCGAGACCAGGATATCGAGCTTGACCATCGGCGACTCCCACTCGCCGGCCAGTTGATAGTCCAGCGAGGCATAGCCGCGGGAGATGGACTTGAGGCGATCGTAGAAGTCGAGCACGATCTCGTTCAGCGGCAGCTCGTAGGTGAGCAAGACGCGGCTGCTTGTGACGTACTCGAAGTTCAACTGCTTGCCGCGCTTCTCCTCGACGAGTTTGAAGATGCCGCCGACGTATTCCTCGTTGGTGAGTATCTTGGCGGTGATGACCGGCTCGCGAATCTCCTCGATGTTGGTGGGCTCGGGCCAGCGCGAGGGATTGTCGACCTCGACCACGCTGCCGTCGGTGAGCGTGATGCGGTAGCGCACGCCGGGCGCGGTGGTGATCAGGTCGAGCTCATACTCGCGCTCCAGCCGCTCCTGGATGATCTCCATGTGGAGCAGGCCGAGAAAGCCGCAGCGAAAGCCGAAACCGAGGGCGACCGAGCTCTCCGGCTCGAAGAAGAACGAGGAATCGTTGAGGCGGAGTTTCTCCAGGGCGTCGCGCAAGAGGGTATGCTCGTGCGAGTCCACCGTGTAAAGACCCGCGAAAACCATCGGCTTGATGTCTTCAAAGCCCGGCAACTGCGCGGGGGCGGGGCGCGCGTCGTCGGTAACGGTGTCGCCGATCTTGGTGTCGCCGACGGTCTTGATGGTGGCCGCAAAAAAGCCTACCTCACCGGCGGAGAGCTGGCCGATCTCGACCGGCTTGGGCATGAGCACGCCCATGGACTCGACTTCAAAGGACTTCGAGTTGGACATGAGGCGGATGCGCTGGCCCTTGCGCATCGTTCCCTGCATGACGCGAACCAGCACGATGACGCCGCGATAGGCGTCGAACCAGGAATCGAAGATGAGCGCTTGCAGGGGCGCGTCGGGGTCGCCTGTGGGAGGCGGCAGCCGGCGGACGATGGCCTCCAGCACTTCGTCTACGCCCTGGCCGGTCTTGGCGCTCACCGGGATGGCGTCGGTTGCGTCCAGGCCCACGGCCTTCTCGATCGCCTCCTGGGTGCCGACGATGTCGGCCGAAGGCAGGTCGATCTTGTTGATGACGGGGATAATCTCGAGGCCGTGGTTGATGGCCAGATAGGCATTGGCCAGGGTCTGCGCCTCGACGCCCTGGGTGGCGTCCACCACCAGCAGCGCGCCCTCGCACGAGGCCAGCGAGCGCGAGACCTCGTAGCTGAAGTCCACGTGGCCGGGCGTGTCGATGAGGTTGAGCTGGTAAGTGTTGCCGTCGTGAGCCTTGTACATCATGCGCACGGCGTGGGCCTTGATGGTGATGCCGCGCTCGCGCTCCAGGTCCATGTCGTCCAGGATCTGCGCTTGCATCTCGCGGCCGGTCACCGAGCCGGTCAACTCCAGCAGACGGTCGCTCAACGTCGACTTGCCGTGGTCGATGTGGGCGATGATCGCGAAGTTGCGAAGGAAGCGGACGTCCATGCGGAGGCTTTCAAAACAAAAGAGTTGCGGGCGCGTTGGCGGTCCGCCTTAGCGGCTCTCCCATGGTTTAGCTTATCATCGGCGAGCTGACGGAAAGCGACGGCTCTCGCATCCGCCAGACGGCGAGAAGGGCAAAGTCGAAACGAGTCCGCTGTTCTCCAAGGTCTCAAAATCGAGAGATCGGCCACCCATCGTTGGCGGTAGATTGATATGTGTGCCACCCGCTAAGGGACGACGGATTTTGAGTCACCCCTCCTGTATCGCCAAATTACGGAAGAGATTGAAGATACAGCAGTTTCCGAACTAAGTGGCCGCTTGGTTGTTGGGGTTCCGGTGACGGTCAGTGACGGCATAGTGGTCACGGATCGGCCACGGCGATATATGATGATTCGCAGAAACTCCAGGCGAAAATGAGGTCGTTATGGTGATGACGCTGCAAGCCAAACCCAAGCGAGCGAACCTGTCCATATCCACAGAGGGGAATAAAACCTGCTGTGAGCTACGTATCGACTGCTCGCCTGGCCTTCTGACCCGAGGCGTGTGGGAGATTGGCGACCGGCACGTTTTCGCAAACAGAGCAAACCGCCCGCTGTTCAGTAAACGCAAATTATGTAACCTTGTGGTCACCGTGTACCGCCAGAGAGATGTAACCCCTGAAGACATCGGCAAATTGGGACAATCCGATTCCAGAATTGGCGCATTGGTATTTGTCCCGCCGTTTAAGGGGGATTTGATGTGGCGTTTGTATCCCGCAATATTAGAGGCGAACGTTCACGTCGGCGATGAATTCTTCGATAGGCTCGTAGGGGCATTGCAATCCGGCAAGAAGGCAAAGTGGCTCGAACTAGAAATTGAAAAGCAAGGTGCACTCGAATACGGATGGGAACCCGATGGCTCCCGAATAATCTGGAAGCTCGAAAGCACAACCGAATCATCCTGGGTGAATGTGGAAAGTATAGACATCGGGATAGAAACCTCTTGATTCCCACGGTGGCAGCCAATCCCCTTTATCCTTCAAAATAGGTCTGCGCGCCAGGTGGCCCGCCCGCTCATCGCGATAAGGCCGCGATGAACACGGCACAACTCCCGATACCAGGATGTGCGGGCCACCTGCCCGAGAGGGCCAGCAGGCGCTAGAGGGCCAAAATCCTGCCCATTGCTTCGGGATACTGAGTTGAGTGAGAATTGTTTACCGGACTTTGTTGACTCCTTCTGGCGGAAGAGGAACATTCAAGATGGCGGATGCGATCAAGGGTACCTTTGTAAAAGACAATGCGTTGCATTTTGTTCGCGGTTCGGACGTGTGGAACGTAAAGGCTGTCGAAGGCAAAGAGCCTTGTGACTGGCCGAAGGTTC
>JBEKCX010000161.1:0-7714 GCA_050014655.1 Occallatibacter sp.
ATGGCAACGTGGCCGACGGGCCGCCCTCGACGATTCAAATAGGGAGCAACGGCTACGGCGGCCACTACCAGGACACCTACGAAGCGCCGCCGCCGGCTCCGGTCCGCGAGGACGCGCCCACGCGCATCTTCTGCTTCATCGACGATCTCTTCTTTCAGGCCAAGATTCAGGAGAACTCGCGCCGGCTGGGCATCAAGGTCGAGTTCCTCAAGGGCGACAAGGATTCCGTGACCCGGCTCACCGATCTGCCCGAGGCGGAGCGGCCGACGCTTCTGGTCTTCGACCTGAACAACCTGAACGCCAAGCCGATGACGCTGATTCCCAAGCTCAAGTCCAAGCTGAAAAAGGCCACTTCGATCATCGGCTTTCTCAATCACCTGCAGGGCGACCTGAAGTTGAAGGCCGTCGAGGCCGGGTGCGACACGGTAATGCCGCGCTCCGCCTTCTCGCAGAGCCTGCCCAGCCTGCTGCGCCGCTATGGGATGGCGGAGGACGAAGAGTACGCCCAGCAGCCGATGTGAGCCGCTGGCAAGAGGACAAACAAAGAGGGAGTTCCCAGGCTGGGAGCTCCCTCTTTGTTTGAGCAGAGCTTTTTACCAAGCGAGCGCGGGGTCTATCCGGGCGGCCAGGCGAACTGGCGGCCGCCGAGCAGATGCAGGTGGAGATGGTCCACGGTCTGGCCGCCGTCCTGCCCGGTATTCACGACGATGCGGTAGCCGCCGTCAAGCTGCTTTTCGCGGGCGATCTCGGCCGCCGCCGAGAGCAGGTGACCGAGCAGCGCGGAGTCCTTTCTGCCGGTTTCGCTGAGCGAGCCTATGTGCTCGCGGGGCACTATCAACACATGCACCGGCGCCTGGGGGTGGATGTCGGCGAAGGCGTAGCCAAGATCGTCCTGGAAGACGGGCGTGGAGGGAACGGTTCTTTCAATGATTTTGCAGAAGAGGCAGCTCATATCGACCCCAGTGTAAATGGGCTGCTTTCCATAGGGGAGTAGCTTCCGTGGTGCGCGGACGGGCGGGATTCATTGGCGGAACGCGCCGTTCTTGGCTGGCGCAGTGCGCATCAACTTTGCGCGCCGCGGCTCATTGCGAATCGGGTTTTCCCCGCTGAAGCCGAATGAGCCGGTTTGAGCCGCTTCAAGCCGATTCGAGAATCATGTTTGCATACTGAATCGTGTCCGCGGTGCGAATCAGGCCGATGGCGTGGGGAACGCGCTTCTTGAACTCGATGTGCGGTTCAAAGGCCAGTGGGATGCCGCGCAAAGCTGCTTCGAACTCCCCGCAAGTCTCCGCGCTGTTTGCGGCGCGGAACTCCTCGGCCATGAAGGCAGCGCCGATGCTGAAGTTGGCGCGAATGGCCTTGAGCACGTCGAGCACGCGGGGAAGATCGTCGACCAGGGAGATATCAATGGTCTCAATCTGCGGCCAGAAGGGGAAGCCGCGGTCGGCAATGACCGGCGCACGCGGCTGAGCAGAGAGTTGATAGCTGGATTCAGGATGCCCGTCTTCAACATGTGATCGAAGCTCCTTGCTGGATCGGCCGGTTTTCGTGCCGGGGCAATCCTGTGCCCAAGTCTACGCAGCGGGCCTATGCGAGTACAACAGAGATCAGGGAACAGGGGTCAGGGAACAGGGGTCAGGGAGCAGGGGGCGGGGATCATGGATCGGCGGTTTGATGGGGCGGGGGCGGGGCGGCTTCGAGGAGTCGCGGGTCTGCCGCTATGGTCCGCCACGGCGGAAGAACTGGGGCACGCGGCTGCACCATCGTGAAGGCAAAGATTCACCTTAAGCGTCAAGGGAACTTCAGTTCAATGTCGATGCGATTGCTGGCCTGATCTTGGTGGGCCGTGACCTGCTGCGGCGTGTTCTCGCCACTTTGCAATAACGGCGCGTTCGCGGCAAGCCATTTTGCAAGGAGCTTCGGGTTGTATCGTCTGCCCTCGATACCGCTCCAGGCGGCGAGCAGCGCCTTGGCGGCGCCGGCTTGCGGCTCTGTCCCGGCCAGGAACAGGCGGCCGAAGTCATAGGGTTTGCCTTCGTCGACATCGATCGTCAGGTCGATAACGCGGCGCGCTTCATCGATGCGCGGCAGAGGGATGGCTCCGAAATTGACATATCCGCTCTCCACGTAGAGATATTTTAGCCCTTCAAGTCCCTTGCCGATGCTGCTCGCATTGAAGAGGCTGCCCGCTTCGATCGGAAACTGACGGCGGAGCTGATCCGGCGGAAAGACCGATGCCCCTTGAAAGCCGATCTCTCCTAGACGGTATTGAACGCCGGGTTCAACCTGGATGGAAACTTCGGCGGAGCGGGACGGCAAGGACTCATTGATCGCGGCAAGTTGCAGGGTTTTGGTGCGAGCGTTGTAGTAGCCGAGGTCGAGCAGGCTTAGGCGAACGCGTTCGGCGAGCTCCTCCGCACTGTAGGTTCCGCCTTGCAGCGAATGTTCGATGCGCTGGCGCTCGGCTGCGGGCAGATCCCCGGCGACGATGGTGAGCGAGCGCACCTGCACCATGGGTTCCGGCGCTGGAGCTGATTCCTGCGCCACTCCGGTAGTGGCAAGAAACAAGAGGAAGAGTGAGCCGATCACGATTCGCATTTTAGGTTCTCCTGGCCAGTTCCAAGGATGGGTTGGGGCTGGATGGGCGGCAATCAGGTTCGAACGTTCGTGAGAACTTGGACGGATGGCTCGCGAAAAGGTGGTTAGCGCAAGCGGAGGGGAGTTTGTTCGCTCCGAAAACC
This sequence comes from Occallatibacter sp., assembly GCA_050014655.1. Classification (GTDB taxonomy): domain Bacteria; phylum Acidobacteriota; class Terriglobia; order Terriglobales; family Acidobacteriaceae; genus Telmatobacter. The sequence continues at coordinate 2,742 of JBEKCX010000161.1, forward strand.
GATCAGTTACGCGAATGCGGCGCGGGCGCGATTTCGACGTAATCGAGCGCGGCGGGGTCGGAGCCGTCGGGAGTGCCGGTAATGCGGAGCACGTCACCCGGTTTCAGGTCGACGGCCTGCACGGTGCGGCGGGTGGAGTTGTCGCCATTGGGGCGGGTTGAAGGAAGAGCTGCATCGGCGGCCCATGAGGCGGCAGGCTGGCCGTTCACTTCCAGCGAGAATCTCGCTGACCCTCCCTGGAGATCGAAGTATTGGACGGCGATGTCGAAGCGGCCTGGCGGGCCAGCGTAGGTCCAGTCGGCGGTGCAGGTTTCCGGTTCCGCAGGGGCTAAAGCCCCAGGTTCATTCTGGGGCGTCTTCGGCACGACTAGAGTCGTGCCCTGATACAAAGCTGGACCTTGAGCGATCTCTCCAGCTGCCGGTTTGCCCGCTGCCGGTGAGGCCGCGCCCTGGCTGCCGGTCGAATTCGTGAGTGAGCAGGTTACCGCTTTGCCGCCGGAGGCGTCTTCCCAGGGAACAACGTCGATGACTTTGTAGCCGCTGAGGCGAGCGTCTTCGGCTTCGAGGCGGCCGGGATAGTGGCCTGCACGGCCCTGGCCGTCGGGAATGCCGCTCTGCTTGAGGAAGTACCGCACGATGGCGTCGCGCCAGACGATGGCGTGGCCGGCCTGATAGACGAGGCGGTCGCGGATCTGCTCGTAAAGGGGCTGGTCGATGCGGCCTTCGAGCGTGGCCCAATCCTCGACGAATTGGGCGGCCTGGGCCGCGCCATCATAGTGGCTGTCGTAGATATGCTGGATGACGGTTTTGCCGGAGTGGAGACGGTAGGTGTACGGCACATGGTGGAAGAAGAGCAGGAGGTCGTCGGGGGTGGTGGCGGCGGACTCGTAGAGCTTGGCCACCTCCAGCGGGTACTGGCCGACGAAGCCGGTGCCGGTCGAGACGCTGCGGTCCATGCCGATGCCCAGATGGTCGTCGCGGTGCCACTGGCCCCAGCCGTTGCCCTCGCTGGACTCGATGTTGGGGCCGTAGTGGCTGCCGGTAATGTCGGTGAGGGTCTGCGCGCCCAGCGGGCCGGTGTAGTTCACATAGGCCGGCCAGGACTGCATGAGCATCTTTGTGACTGTGGAGACGACCAGGGGATCGGTCGAGATGGTCTGCTTCGTCCATTCAGCGGCAATCTGATCGGGGGCGAGATCGGGGTTCCAGGCGAGGCGGCCGAAGGCGTAGAGGTTGGCCAGGGCGAGCGGCGAGCCGAGCCAGGCGTCGCGGCCCACTCCGCCGACGGCGACCATGCCGCCCAGGGGCTGATGGAAGGCCGTTCCGGAGACGATCTCCTTGACTGGCGTCGAGCGGCCGCCCGCGCGCAGGTCGAAGTCGAGAACCTGCTTCCACATGGGAGCCAGATAGACGAGGTGGCGCTGCTGGCCGGTGTACTCCTGGGTGACTTCAACTTCGAGGGCCTGGCTGGCGTGGCGCAGGCCGGCAAAGAGCGGCGAGACCGGCTCCCGGGCCTGGAAGTCGATGGGGCCTTCCTTGGTCTGGATGACGACGTTGGGGGCGAACTGGCCGTCGAGCGGCTGGAAGATATCGTAGGCGGCGCGAGCGCGGTCGGCCTTGGAATCGCGCCAGTCGAGGTGGTGGTTGTAGACGAAGGCCCGGTAGAGAACAATGCCGCCATGGGGCTGGAGCGCGGCGGCAAGAAGGTTGGCGGCGTCGGCGGGTGTGCGGCCATAGCTGGCGGGGCCGGGCTGGCCCTCGGAGTCGGCTTTCACCGTGAAACCGGCGAAGTCGGGGATGAGCGTGTAAATCTCGTTGACCTTGGCGTTCCACCAGGCTTTGACAGCGGGGTCGAGGGGGTCAAAGGTGCCGAGGCCGCCGATCCTTTGCGGGCTGGCGATATCCACGCTCAAGGCCAGACGCACGCCCCAGGGACGCATGGCGTCGGCGATCTTGGCCACGCCGTGGAGCCACTCCGAAGTGAGAAAGGGCGAAGCCCCGTTCACGTTGTTGAGGTTGCAGCCGTTGATGCCCACAGAGGCCAGCAGGCGGGCGTATTCGGCCACCGGAGCCAGATCGTCACGGACGCTGCCGCCTTCGAAGAAGATCGACCGGCCGGCGTATCCACGCTCGACGGAGCCGTCGGGGTTGTCCCAGTCGTCGACCCAGCGGATGGGGAGGGCGGGGTGGGAGCGGAGGGGTGACTTCGGTACCTCATTGGTCTCGGCCATAAGCCGCAAGAGGGCGAAAGCTCCGTACAGTGAGCCACGTTCGTCACCACCGGCGTCAATGATCAGCGTTCCGTGGCGTGTGCGTTTTGTCGCGATCCAATAAGCATCTTGAGGAAGATGCGTCGGGACTCCCGCGTCTGGATGAGCCTTACGGACTTCGTCGGCAGTACCGATCACGATTTGGTCTGCGAAGTCGTCGTCGCTGACAGTCGAAACGCCGTATAGGCGATACATTCCCCGCTTCAATTCGGTCGCGGCAGTCCGCTCGAGTGTGTCTTCGCCCAGTGGATGAACCGGGAATGAGAAAAACCTGGCGTCCTGCCGTAGGGTGTGGCCAAGCCAGGCTTGATCGGCGGTTTGAGCGGAGGCGGTCAGGCCGCCCGCCAGCAGCACCGCGAGGACAAGCTTCCGCAGAGAGATTTGTGCTATCCCAGGTCCCAGAAGCGGGACCTGGGGCACCCGGCTTCTTTGCGACATTGAATTCGGCCTTTTGGCCTTCGCTTCCTTCTTCATGACAGCTTTACCGCTGCACACCGTTCTATCATCTCGCGGTCAGGATCAATCGTCTTCCCAATCGAGAACCGCGCGGCACAGGCCGCTGACAGCGTTGGAGAGATAGACGGCGCTGGCGCAGGTCCTCAGGATAGAGCACTCGCTCTTCATCGAGCTATCGCTCTTCCGCGTCGGGCTGGGTTTCGAGATTATGGCGGCGGTGAATGCCGGCCAGCAGTCCGCGCTCGATGGGCGGGAATGCCAGCGGCTCATGCCGTGCAAGTTACTGGACGGTCAGGACCATCGTAGTGGAGTTGGTGATGGCGGTTACGCCGTTGCTGGACTGCGCGGTGACGGTGACCGTATACGTGCCGGCAGGGGTGGCGGGGTTGATGGGCGGGCCGTGGTTGTAATAGTCGTAGCGCGCGTTGCAGGCGGTTGCGCCCAGCATGGCGACGAAGGCGACCAGGGCCAGCAGCGAGAGCCGCAAGAGCCAGGCGCGGCGGCGGGCTCCCCAGGCAAGGCCGCCCAGGCCAAGCGCGCCGGGGAGCAGAAACGCCCAGGCTATGGAGCTGGAGCCGGGATGAGCCGTCGAGGCTGAAGAGGCCACCTGAGTGACAATGACCATGGTGCTGGTGAGCGCGGCGGTGGCGTTGGGCAGGATTTCGACGTTCTCGGGCGTGAATGTGCAGGAGGCCTGATCGGGAAGGCCGGAACAGGAGAGCGTGACAAACATAGGAGCCGACAGCGCGGAGCTGTTCTGAGGCGTGACGGAGGCGGTCAAGGTTCCCGTTTGGCCGGGAGTGAGAGTCATGGTGGCCGGAGAGACGGAAACCAGGAAATTGGGAGTCGAGCTGGCCTGGGCCTGCACCTGCGCCGCCTGGGAGATCGAAGCCCGGTGTGTGGCGTCGCCGGCATAAGCCGCGGTCAGGGAGTGAGAACCGGCCGGCAGGGTAACCGCAATGCTGGCCTGCCCCTGGGCATCGAGCGCCGCGCCGGCCAGTTGGACGCCGCGGTCGCTGACGACCACCGCGCCGGTTGCCGGAAGCCCATCATCGCCGTTTACGGTCACCGCGACGGTGGCCTCGGTGCGCCCGTCCAGGTCGCGGGTCTCCGCGGTCAGCGCGGTCTGCGTGGCCAAGCTCTGCCCGCTCTCGGCGGCCAGCGCCAGCGCGGGCAGCGCCAGCGCGATCACCAATCCTGCAACCAACTCAAGCCGCGGACTGCGGCAGACAATGCCTCTCACGTGCACCCGCTCCAAATCTGAAGAAGAAATCGCGTACCGCCCGATTGCTGTGGCGCAGACCCTATTGTATCCGGCGAGGGCGCGGCGAAGCTATGGCGGCCACTTTCTTTGGACGAATGGCGAGCGGGAATGGCGCGGCCATCAGCCCCGAATCGCGCACTGGGGAGAATTGGAATGTGGAAACGGGCGGCGAAACGGGCCGGGATACTACAATAGGCGCCATGATCGCTCACTTGCGCGGAAAGCTCATCCACAAGCAGCCCGGCCAGGCCATCGTCGAGGCGGCCGGCGTGGGCTACGACGTCACCATCTCAGTGCCCACCTTCACGGCGCTGCCCAGCGTGGGCCTTGAGGCGGCGCTGCACATCCATACCCAGGTGCGCGAGGACCAGATTGCGCTCTTCGGCTTTCTGGATCGCGAGGAGAAGCAGCTCTTCGAGCGGCTGATCACCGTGGCGGGCGTCGGCCCCAAGCTGGCCATCGGCATTTTGAGCGGGCTCTCGGTCGAGCGCACGGTGCAGGCCATCCGCGGCCACGATCACGCGCAACTGGTGCGCATTCCGGGGGTGGGCAAGAAGCTGGCCGAGCGCCTGGTGGTCGAACTGAAGGACAAGCTGGACGATTTTGCCGCCGCGCCGGTGAAGTCCGCCGTGCAGGGGCCGGCCGCCGAAGATGTGCTGTCGGCGCTGGTCAACCTGGGCTATCAGCGTCCCGCGGCGGAGAAGGCGATTCAGCAGGCCGTGGCCAAGGACGCCGCGCTCGGCGCCGATTTCGACGGGCTGTTCCGCGGCGCGCTGAAGCTGATCCGGTGAGCAGGCTATCGTAGCCGGCGCCTCTGCCTGAGATTGGATCGGTGCCCGCTGGCAATTGCTCCGGGGGTTGGTCAGGGCCGACGCATCTTAATTCCCGAGCAGTTGTAGCAGGTAGTCATTGTCCCAACCGGCCTTGAGGCGCTTGCCTTTGATTCCAAGCGTGCAGGTTTTGTCCTGTTTGAGCAGGTTAAG
>JBEKCX010000162.1:0-6266 GCA_050014655.1 Occallatibacter sp.
TTCCACCCGAGGGTCTGTCAACTCAGAAAAATACTTCAGGGGATTGTCCATATCCCCTTCTCACAGCATCACCCCGTTTTGCATATAGCAAGACTGGTCCATTTATATGCGTCGGCCCTGGGAGACGGGGCTAGCGCCTTGTGTTGGCGGGTCGATTTTGATATAAGCTCTACTAAGCTGAACGCGATTTCTGGTTGGAGCCAAGAATGGTTAACAAGAAGGTCCTTCTCGTTCTATCTGTAGCGGTAATGGCAACCCTCGCCAAGTCAGGTGCCTCGCAGGAACTAGGAAGACACGTTTCCGTGGTGTTGTTGCGGCGGGTTGGAACGCTTCCGGCCCCTCCGGCCGGAGCTAATGGTCTGGCTCCGGGTTCTCTGGCCGCTGTTTATGAACCGGACCCGGGCGCCACAGGTGGACCACCACGGCCCGTCCCACATGACTCGGACGGAGGTGGACCACGACCCGTCCCACCCAATCCAAATGCGGACAATGGCAAGGACGATGGCAATATGGAACAGCAGAACCACAGCGGAACTGGCTCTCTCTGGGATCGATTCGACGGGAAACCGCCACCCCAACCTTCTCCGTCGCCATCTAAGTCAAGCTCCATGGAAGCGATTTCTTACGCTCACTTTGACGACGGATCGGATACTCCCCGGGTAATCGACCGACCGAACATACAGCCCGCCACATCCGGCGCCTACGTGTCATCGATAAAGTCGGGTTCGGACGCAGTGATTAACAGGCTTCCTGCGAACGTAGACATGGCCTTGATTTCGGTCGGCCCCAAGGGAGCCGTGAAAGTTCTGACGCACAATTCAGACTCGCAAGTATTGACGTCAAGAGACAAAAGGCTGAAAAAAGAGGCGAAGGGATTGGCAACGACTTGGACGAATCAGCTTTCAGCAAGAGGAATTAGGGAGCAGACAGACGCGACTTACAACATATTGGTCGTTAGATCGCTCTCAGAAACTGGGAGAGCCCCGGCGAATGCCGCTTTCGCAACGGAGCTGAAGTTGAGTGAGCACGTCGGACAGATTTCTTCAGATGCCCTGGCTAAGATGGGTTCTGATGCACTTAGTAGTCTGTCGCAGCCTGTTAACCACTAAGTTGTCTTCGCTCACAAGCTCGGCTCCCGACGCCTCCATCTCGCGGTGGAGGAGGGCGCATCAGCAAATGCTCGCGGGGAAGGAAAGGGGCGGACAACTAGCATTGCAAATTGGGACCATCTTGAGACAGTCCTTAACCTCCCATTGGTACCTATCGTGCGGGGGAGTGCCCCAATCGTGGTTCTCTCTTGAGCGATACAACGATGCCCTGCCAGTCGCGGGAGGATGGTCGGCCATCCGTAAGTTACCGATCAATCAACAGCGTCCTCCACTACGGGGTTCATGCGAAACCCGTGGTGCGCTGGCTCAGCACTCAACCTGGCCGAGCAGCAGCATTCCGCTATGGCCGGCAGCGAGTCGCAGAGGTCCAGTTTGCGGTTCACTCCGCCGGGTCGTCGGCCGTGAACGGCGAGCAGCAGGGCTTTTCCGTGGCGTGGAAGTTCATCAGCTCGATGCGGACGCCGTCGGGGTTGTAGAGGTTGAACTGGTACTTGCCGTCTTTGCCAATCTTGGGCTCGCTGTCGTGGACGCCGGTGAGCCGGTTGCCGTCGCGCAGCACCTTGTACGCGTTCAGAACCGAGTCTTCACCGATGGAGAAATGGTCGAGGACGCCGAGATCGTGCTGCGAGATGGTAGCTGGAATGCCCGACCCCGAAGGGCCGCTGGTGAGCATGTATTCCAGCCAGTCGTGGCTGTCGGGAGTCTGCTGGCTCACCCAGTCCAGCCGGCCCTCGACCATGCCGCCGAACCAGTAGGGGCGGAAACCGAGCAGATCGCGGTAAAAGGTGTCCTCGATGGCGCGACTGTGAACCAGGAAGCCGACGTGAATGATGTGGCGGCCAATCACATCGGGCGCGTCGACCGGCTTGAGCGGATCGGGCGGCTGCACAAACTGCACCTTGTTGCCCTCGGGGTCCTTGACGGCGAACCACAGGCTGCCGTCCGCGCCCTTTTCCACCTGCCCCGGCACCTTCCACGACTTGGAGCCGAGCCAGCGGCGCAGGGTTTCCGCATCGCTGGTCTTCCACGCGATGTGGTCGAGGCGGTTGATGCCGGCGCCCTCGGGCAGCGGCAGCACCTCGACGAACTGGGTTGCGCTCAGGGCGTAGCGCGCGCCCTTGGGATTCTCGGGGTCGGGGAGCTTGGCCGCGCCCACGATCTCGCGGTAGAAGCGGTCGGTGGCTGCGGGGTTCGAGGTGTAGACGGCGATGTGTGAGATGCCGGTGATCTTGGGACGCATGATGGGCTTGTCGGGCATTTGAGCGGCGGCGGCGACGGATAAGGCGACGAGAGAAGCGGCAACCATGAACCTGAACTGCACTTTGCACCTCGAAGAGTGTCGTTGCCCCACGATAAACCGGATTCCGGCGGGGCGCAAACGCAGGCTACCCGCGCACCTGGGCAAGCGCATCTTAATCTCCCCGATCGCAATCCACGGTCGGTTTTGTAACAAGGGCCCGACTTCAGAGGCTACGGAAAAACTCTACACTGCTTTTCTGCGTGGGGTTGATTGCCGCTCTCGACAGGGGTATTCGCTTTGCCTCAGGGGCGATGGAACGAGCGCGTGTTGTCTTTGTTAACTATATTTATAATGTGCAACTTGCATTGACTTTGCGGGCGTTTTATCGGCCCAATGAACCATGCGTGGAGAAGACCAGAAACAGGCGGCGATGTAGAGTTACGTAACTCTTGCCCAGCGGATTCCTGCCGACCATCCGGCGCGGCAGATTCGCGCTTTGGCCGGCCGAGCGCTGGAGCGTTTGGACGCCGAATTAGAGAAGCTGGACTCCAACGCGGGCCGTCCGTCGATCGCCCCCGAGCGACTGCTGCGGGCCGCGCTGTTGATGGTGTTGTACTCGATTCGCAGCGAGCGGGTCGCTGCGGCGACATGGAACAGTTACAGTACAACCCGCTTTTCCGCTAGTTTCCACCCCAGCGGCGAAGACCCCGCCGCGGCGGGCCGGGGCGCCGCACGTCAGCGAGTACACGCAAGAGAGCAGCAACCTGGGCAAAAACAGCTTGAGCGAAGCCGAACGGACCGACCGGCGGCGCGCGATCAGCCAGAAGAAACGCAAGCTCATCGAGAAGGTCTTCGGCTGGGCCAAACTGGACAGCGTGCTGCGCCAGGTCAAGGTGCGGAGCCTGAAACGAACGGATTGGTTCTACCGGCTGACCATGGCGGCCTACAACCTGATGCGCCTCCGGAGACTGATTCCGGCTGCAGCGGCGGCCTGATAGGGCCGCAGTGTCTCTGGAGGCCGCCGAAAGCTGCCTGCAGAGGCAAAACAACTATGATCAACCCGGCTGCGCCCCGGCAAAAGGGCGCGAAAACGGCTTCCAGAAGAGCCAGAACGAGAGAATCAAGGGTTTTTCCGCAGCCTGTGAAGTCGGGCCCTGAGCCACAGGAGGACGGTGGGCTTTAGCCCCTGCCAACCTCTCCATGTCCCCTTTGCCTGCTGCCGGTCTACGCCGCATGCGGGGGCCAAAGCCGGCCGTAATTCCTTCGCCGATATTCTGCGCCCTTCGGCAGGCTCAGGGCAGGCTTTGAAGTCGCGCCCTGTTACAAAGCGCATGAATTCATTATTGTGCGCGGTGTTTCTTCTTCCCGTACAGGAGCGAATGTAGATGCGTTTGCCCTGCTGTTTGGTTATCTTAACGCTGCCCCACCCCCATATGCGTTGAAAGGCCTCCCGCAACCGCTTGCAATCTTCTTCGGACGCTACCGGTGGGGTAATCAGAGTAGATACTTCACGAGGGATTGGGTTACTGTTTAGTTATTTTGACGCTTATGCCCTGTACCTTTAAATTCAACTGCTGATGTGTTATCCCGTAGGGACTCGGCCGCCCGCCAGGAGCGCCAATGCCCCCCCCACACGTGTCAATGAAATCCTTCACTTTCGCGCAAAACTTTACGCGAAAATGCACGGGTAACCATACCCAGTTGTTACTTAAGCGATAGCCGATGTGTGGGGCAGCGAGCGGCGGGGCGGGCGAGGCAATTTCGCCTTATTGCATTTTTCATCCAAAGAACTCTTCCACATCCTCAATCGCCGCTGTCACGCGGTAGGGCGGCAGGCTGGCGAGGAAGGTTTGGCCATATCTTTGGCGGCGGATGCGGGGGTCGAGCAGCACCAGCACGCCGCGGTCTTCGAGCGAGCGGATCAGCCGTCCGAAGCCCTGCTTGAGGGTGAGAACGGCCGCCGGAACCTGGTAGTCGTTGAAGGGTTTGCCGCCGGCCTCTTCGATAGCCTTCATGCGCGCCGCGACCACCGGGTCGCTGGGCACGGCGAAGGGGAGCCGGTCGATGATGACGCAACTGAGCGCCTCGCCCTGCACGTCCACGCCCTGCCAGAAACTTGCGGTCCCAAAGAGTACCGAATTCGGAGTTGCGCGGAACTCCTCCAGCAGCGCCTTGCGCGGCGCCGTTCCGTGCAGCAGGATAGGAAAGTCGAGCACCGGCAGCAAGCGCTCGTAGAGGTCGCGCATCTGGCTGTAACTGGTAAACAGGCAGAAGGCGCGACCGCGGGTGATTTCGAGCACCCGCCGGATGCAGAGCGCGGCGGCCTCGGGAAATTCGGGTTCGCGGGGATCGGGCATCTCCGGCGGCAGGTAGAGCAGCGCCTGCTCGCCATAGCGGAAGTGCGACGGCACCACCAGTTCGCGCGCCTCGCTAAGGCCCAGCCGCTTGCGCATGTGCTCGAAGCCGCCCTGCACCGTGAGCGTCGCCGAGGTGAGCACCACGGTCGGAATCTGGTCGAAGACCAGCTTGTAGAGCAGCTCGGAGACGTCGATGGGCGTGGCCTGCAAGAAGGTGGTTCGCGATTGCGGCCGGAATGCGCCCCGCGCCTCCGCCGACGAGGGCCTGTCCAACGCGGCTCCGGAGATGCGGCGCTCCATCCAATAGACCATGTTGCTGGCATCCGATTCGAGCAGAAACTCCAGCTCCGAGCGCAGGCGCGCGACGCGCTTCTTCAAACCCGGCGCCTCGTCGATGCTTGTCAGCGCCTCCATCTCCGCTTCCAGGCGCTTGAGCGTCGTGCGCACGGCCAGGTACAGTTCGCCCGAGGTTTCCAGGAACTCCTCGCGACCAGTGAAGGGCTGGCGGCCGTCGCCGGCGATGGGCAAGCCGGCAAAGAACATGCGGGCGCGCTCGCGGAGCTGCTGCGTAACGGCGGGCAGCTTCTGGGCGCCCTCTTTGCCGCGCAGCAGCGCGTCGGTATCGCGCGCCAGCTCTTCAAACCGTATGTTGCTCACTGAAAGTCCGAAGTAACTCGAAGCTACCTCCTCCAATTCGTGCGCCTCGTCGAAGACCACCGCGGCGGCTTCGGGCAGAATACCGGCATCGGGCGCGCCCGCGGCCTCCTGCCTGACGCTCAGGTCGGCAAAGAACAGATGGTGGTTGACGATGATGATGTCCGATTCCAGCGCCTTGCGCCGCATCTCGGTGATAAAGCAGCGGCGGTAATCCGGGCAGGTCGATCCCAGGCAGGCCTCGGTCCTCGCATCCAGCTTGTTCCACAGCGCGCTCGACTCGGGCATCCCCGATAGCTCGGCACGGTCGCCGGTCTCCGTCTCCTGCTCCCATTCGGCAATCTGCCGGTACTGGTCGATCTCTTCCAGTCCGGAGAGAATCGGCTGGTTGCGCAGCGCAGCCAGCTTATGGCGGCAGAGGTAGTTGGCGCGGCCCTTCATATAGCAGACGCGCAGCTCGCCGACCAGTGTTTCGAGGAAGGGAACATCGCGGAAGTAGAGCTGGTCCTGGAGGGCCTTGGTGCCCGTGGAAACAATGATTCGCTGGCCGGTGCGCAGGGCGGGCAGCAGATAAGCGAGGGTCTTGCCGGTTCCGGTTCCGGCCTCGACGATCAAATGGCGGCGCTCTTCGAGAGCCCGCTCGACGGCCTTGGCCATCTCCAGTTGCCCTGGCCGGTACTCAAACGGCAGCGAGGAGCGCGCCAGAATGCCGCCGGGCGCAAAGAACTCATGCAGGGTGGGCAGTGCGCGGGTTGGATTGTCGGTGAGCGGCATCGGGACCGGGTGCTCACTCCATCATAGTGAGCCAGCCCACTGCCCGGCTGCGCCGCCGTGGCCCCGCATCGGGTCCGAGGCTCGCGCCCCGGCCGGAGTTTGCATCCTTACCGGAGGCGCTGCCCTGCTACG
>JBEKCX010000163.1:0-6258 GCA_050014655.1 Occallatibacter sp.
TCGGGCTGGAAGGAGTACCAGAGGGGCGGAACCGTCTGCGGCATTCCGCTGCCGGCCGGATTGCTGGATGGATCGCGGCTGCCGGAGCCGCTGTACACTCCGTCAACCAAGGGCGAAGCAGGAACCCACGACGAGAACATCAGTTATGCCGCCACGGTTGAGGCTGTGGGCGAGGCAGACGCCGCGGCGTTGAAGCACCTCACCCTGGCCATCTACAAGGCGGCCGCAAAGCACGCCGAATCGCGCGGGCTGATCCTGGCCGACACCAAATTCGAGTTCGGCAGGACGCCGGATGGGATTGTTCTTGCCGATGAAGTATTGACGCCGGATTCCTCGCGCTTTTGGGAGGCATCGGCGTGGAAGCCGGGCGGCGCGCAGCCTTCGTTCGACAAACAGTTCGTGCGCGACTATCTTGAAGAGATTCACTGGAACAAGCAGGCGCCCGCGCCCGGCCTGCCGGATGAGGTGGTCGAGCGCACCCAGGGCAAGTATCTTGAAGCCTTCCGCCGCTTGACGGGACGGGAGCTTAGTTTGTAGAACCCGGAGTTTTGAGGCCGGCCGGAGCGCAGCATGACCCGGAGTGAAAGATGACGTGGATCGATTGGGCCATCGTGATTGTGATAGCGCTGTCGGTCCTGGGAGGACTCAAGCAGGGCTTCTTCCGCTCCGTCTGTTCACTGGGCGGCCTGGTGCTGGGCCTGGTGCTGGCGGCCTGGAATTACGCCCGCGTCGCGGCCTTGCTCATGCCCCTGGTGCGCATCGAGCCGGTGGCCGATACCATAGGGTTTGTGCTGATTGCGTTGTTGGTGATGGCGCTGGCCAGCATCCTGGGCACGGTCCTGGCCAAGGCCCTGCACCAGATCGGATTGGGCTGCCTGGACAGGCTCGCCGGGGCGGCCTTCGGCCTCTTCCAGGGAGCGTTGTTGGTGACCTTGTGTATTCTGGTGGCCGTGGCCTTCTATCCCAAGGCTCACTGGCTGACGGAGGGCAAACTGCCCAGGCGCTTTTTTGGAGCCTGCCATTTGAGCACGCACATGAGCCCGGAAGAACTGGCCAGGCGCGTGCGCCAAGGGCTGAAAACGCTGGAAGAAGAGTCGCCCCCGTGGATGCATCCCCATCCCAGTTGATGGCGCGTTGAAAAAGGGCTGAGCGGCAAGCAAGACGTTAAGTTAAGAGAGCGGCAAGAGGTGAACGTGAGACGAGAACTGGACAGCCTGGTTACGCAAATGCATTCCAGCGGCATGCGCTATGAGGATGCCGTGCGCGAGTTCAAGAAGCAATACCTGCGCGAAGTATTGATAGCGCACCGGGGAAACCAGTGCAAGGCGGCCGAGGAGTTGGGGATGCACCGCAACACGCTCAGCCGCGCCATGGCTGAGCTGGGACTCCGTCTGGCCGACGTGCGGGCCAGTCTCAAGCGTCCGCCGCGCAGCGAGCGTCCTGTATTCAGCGCGGTGAGGCAGATCTACCGCCGCGGCTGACGATTCACCTGAGGACATGCCGACAACTCCACCCACCCAAGAAGCGCGCATCGCCATCCAGCCGGGTTTTGCCTGGGACGGGCAGGACGCCTATCTCTTTGACATCGACGGCACGCTGCTGCGCAACCGCGACCGCATCCATCGCGATTCCTTCGCCATCGGCGTTCAGCAGGTCACAGGAGTTGATATTCAGCCGTTTCTCGTGCTGACCCCCGGCGGCACGGATCCGGCGATTCTGAGCGAGGCATGCAAAAAGGCCGGCATTCCCCGCGAGGTTCACGAGCGGCAGCAGGATGCGATCTTCGAGGCGATCCGTCAGGCTTGCGAAGCACGCCGGCGCGAGATGGATATCCGCCTGATGCCCGGCGTGGAAGACGCACTGCGCCACCTGGCGCGGAAGGGCGCGCTGCTGGGCCTGGCTACCGGCAACCTGGAGACCATCGGCTGGATCAAGATCGAGGAGGCCGGATTGCGCCATTGGTTCCGCTTCGGCGGCTTCAGCGACCACTTTCCCATTCGCTCCGAGTTGATCGGCCACGCGGCGCGCAAGGCCCGGGAGCTGGCCGGGGCAGAGGCCAGCGTTTGCGTGGTCGGCGACACCCTGCGCGACATCGAAGCGGCGCACGCCAACTCCCTTCCCGTGATTGCCGTCGCCACCGGCCACTTCAGCTTTGAGACCCTGCTTGAGCACCGGCCGGAGGTCTGTGCCTCGTCGCTGGCCGATCTCCTCGCGCTCACCGGGACGGCGCCATGAAGCCGCATCGGCCGGGAGCGAACAGCCTCTCGTCGAGGCCATCGATGAGATTCTGCGTCGCTGGGCTCGTGCTGGCAGTCTTCTCCGGCGTCATCCATGCCCAAGCGGCAAACCCTCTCCATCCGGACCAGCCGGCGCCTGCTGCGTCTTCGTCCGCTCCGCCAGCGCCAGCCGGCCAAGCCGCGCTGCCCCCCGCCCCGCCGGCCCAGGACGCAATGCCCTCCAAACAGCCCAGCGGCAGCGACCGGCGGCGCGCTGCCAAGCTCTTCCTTGAAGCAACCAAGCTCTTCGAAAAGGAGAAGTTTGAAGACGCAATGAGCGCCTTTGAGCAAGCCGCCGCGCTCGACCCCTCCAATGCCAACTACTCGCTGGCCGTCGCTGTGGCCCGCAGTCACGCGGTGACGGCGCTGGTTCAGGCCGCGGCCAAGGACCGCTTGCGCGGCGACGCCGCGGGCGCTCGCGCCGCCCTGGCGCAGGCTCTAGAGCTCGACCCCAGAAACATTCAGGTCACCCAGCATCTGTACGAACTGGGCGACGACGCCCTGCTGGGGCAATCGGCTCCTCTCTATGAGCAGGCCGCAAGCGCCGCGGGCGAGCCGGTTTCGCTCATTCCCGCTTCGGAAGTGCATAGCTTCCACCTGCGCACCGACCAGCGTCAGGTGATCCAGCAGGTCTTCAAAGCCTACGGGCTTGAAGCCACTTTGGACGAGAGCGTTCGCCCCATGCAGATCCGCTTGGATATGGATGACGCCAGCTTCCAGCAGGCCATGCGGGCCCTGAGCTTGCTGACCAACTCGTTCTACGTTCCGCTGGACCCGCACCGCGTGCTGGTTGCCCGCGACACTCCCGAAAACCGTCGGCAGTGGACCCGCCTGGAGCTCGAGACCATCTATCTTCCCGGGCTTTCGTCCGCCGAACTGAACGACATGAACGCCCTGGCCAAGACCCTCTTCGAGGTCCAGCAATCCGTGGCCGATGCGACCGCTGGAACACTGACCATCCGCGCGCCTGTGACCACGCTGAACGCCTTCAACGCCACCATCCGCCAGCTCCTGGACGGGCGCAGCCAGGTGCTGCTCGATGTGCGCGTGATCCAGCTTGCGCACACCGGCGGGCGCAATACGGGAATTCAGCCGCCACAGTCCGTTTCAGCCTTCAACGTCTATGCCGAGGAGCAATCCATCCTGAATGCCAACCAGAGCCTGGTGCAGCAGATCGTGTCTTCGGGACTGGCCGCCCCCGGCGATACGCTGGCGATTCTCGGCATACTGCTGGCCTCAGGCCAGGTTTCGAATTCCCTGTTGACCAACGGCGTCGCTCTGTTTGGCGGCGGGCTTACACAATCCGCGCTGGCTCCGGGCGCGGTTACCGCCAATCTCAACCTCAACTCCTCGGACTCGCGCGAACTGGACCAGATGCAGTTGCGCCTGGGAGACGGCGAGAAGGCGACCATGCGCTCAGGCACGCGCTATCCCATCCAGACCTCCTCGTTCTCAAGTCTCGGGGCCAGCGTCCCCAGTATCCCTGGGCTCACCGGCGCGGGCAGCTCCAGCAGCCTCTCTTCGCTGCTCTCACAGTATGGCGGCAGCGTGCCCAATATTCCGCAGGTGGAGTATCAGGATCTGGGCCTGACCCTCACGGCCACCCCCAAGGTGATGCGCAACGACGACGTCGCCCTGAACATCGACATGAAGATCGACGCCCTCGCCGGAAGCTCGATCAATGGCAACCCGATACTCAACAGTCGAGCCTATTCCGGCGCGGTGACGCTCCGGCAGGGAGAGGGCGTGGTGGTGGTGAGCGAACTCGACAAGCAGCAGAGCCGCGCCATCAGTGGAGTGCCGGGAGTGAGCGAGATTCCGGGGCTGAACAACCTCACCGGCATCAACACGCAGAACAACTACTCAACCCTGGTGATTGTGATGACGCCCCACGTCCTTCGCGGAACCCAAGCTGCTGGCCACTCGCCGATGATGCGCGTGGAGCGCGCGGTGCCGGCCCGCTGACAACCTTCTTTTGAATCGGGTCTGGAGCTGCCCGCAAAGCGCGCCCCGCCGCTATCGATGCAGTCTGACACGCAGGGCGCCCGCGCCCGAGGTCATGAGAACGCAAGTTGAAGTCTGGTCGCACCTGTAATGGACATCTAACGGAAAATCCTGCCATCTGGGGTTGGCGATGTCTCCGCTGGTCCTGTCGAAGAAGAAGGTCTTTCCCGCGCGGGTTTCGATCACTCCATGGGAGGCGTCGTAATCGACAATGACGTCGTCTCCTTCGATGGAGAAAGGCACCAGCTTTGGCGCTGGGATCCGAACTGGCTTCCTGTGGACGGCGGGCGCTTCGGCGGCCGGGGTTTCCTCAGGGGTCAGCGCTTCCTTCTGGCGCTTTAGCATCTCATCCTGCTCGGCGACAGGCGGAAAGTTGGGAGTGAAACTCCAGGAATACGCGCTTCCATAAGCCTTCCCTGGGCATGGGAGCTCACCTTGAGCCTCGATACCCGCAATCTGTCCATCCGGCCCGATCTGGTTCTTGAAGACCTCCTTGCCCAGCTCCCGCTCGGCTTCCTGAGCGGCCAATAGATCTTCCATCCCATGGGACAGCGGAGCCCCGGCGACAGTGGCCGCATCCGCCTTTCCGGCCTGGGGCTCAGGACTGGATGCGGCCGGAGCCAGCGCGGCGCCGGCATCGTATTTCAGCAGGATCTCCCTGGAGCAAAGGACAAAGCCCTGCGAATCCTGCAGGTGGATCTCGATGGAAAGTGGACGCGGCGAATGAGCGACTGCAAGCGCAAATCCCGCCCGCCGGTCCGGATCGCTGGGTTCAAGCGTCAAGTAATATTCGAGCTTCTTATCCAACTTGGTGTGCAGATGGCCCTTCAAGCCCGCCGCGTCTGAAGTGGCCGATCCCCAATCGTGCCCCGGATCAGGGCCGGGCAATCGCGAAAAGACCACCGCAAGCACGCATCCGAAGAGAACTCCGAGGCCCACGACTGCCCATATGTAGATCTTAGTTGGGCTCTTGGCGGCTTTCGGAATCTCCTTAGAGGGCGCTTCTTTGCCTGTCGGTTGGCCTGGCGCGGGCGCGCGGGCAGGATTCCTCGCCGTCGCATTCGCGCCCGCCGGAGGGCCGGGGCTGCCTGCCAGGAAACCCTTTTGAGGGGGTGGCGGAGGCGGTTCAACGACTGCGTAGCCCGGAGGTTCCGGTTCGTCTTCTATCTTCTCGCCCTTGGGATCTTGCCGGCCGGGCTGCGCCAGCTTGGCGCGAGGGCTCTCCGGCGCTGGCTCAAGGATCGCGTAGCCCGGAGGCTCCGGCTCCTCTTCCTGCTTCCCGCCCTTGGGATTCTTCTGTCCGGGCTGCGCCTGCTTGCCGCGAGGGCTCTCCTGGGCCGGCCCAATGATTGAATAGCCGAAACGTTCCGGCTTCTCTTCTGTCTTTTCGCCCTTCGGACCCTGCTGGCTGGCCCTTGCGAGCCTGTCGCGAGGGCTCACCGGCGCCGGCTCCAGGATTGAGTAGCCGGAAGGCCTCGGTTGCTCTTCCGCATTCGCGCCCTTGGAGATTTCTTGCCGGTCGGCCCTAGCAAGCTCGGGCCGGGTGCTCTCCGGCGGCGGTTCAACGATCTCGGAGCGGGGTGGCTCAGGCTCCTGTCGCTCCGCTGGTTTTTCACCCTTGGTCTCAAGCTGGCCGGCCCTTGCGAGTCTTCCGCGTGGGCTCTCCGGAATCGGGTTGCTGGCTGTGTAGCGGAACTCCGGCAGCTCGACCGGCTTCTCCTCGTTGGGAATCTGCTCATTTTCGTCGGCCATATAGCACCCTGTCTTTCCGGTCGTCGGCAAGCCCGGTCTACTGGATCAATAACATTGGACCACACTTCGCCTTCCGTGAAAACTGCGGGCGGCCCTCGGGGTCCGCAGGGCCGACGCATATCAAACTCCCAGTAATTTCAGCAGGTAGGGGTGGTTCCATGCGGCTTTGAGGCGTTTTCCCTTGATGCTGCGTTTGAAGGTTGTTTCCTGTTTGAGCAGGTTCAGC
>JBEKCX010000164.1:0-6203 GCA_050014655.1 Occallatibacter sp.
TACTACGACGCCAACATGGACCTGTGCTCCGTCTCGCCGGTCTTCAACCTGTATGACAAGAGCTGGCCCATCCGCACCCGCGTGCGCCAGTATCCGCCCGCCAAATTCGTCTTCGGCGAGCCGGGCCGCTCCGGCATGGCGGTCAACTCCGTCATCACCGCCGGCGTCATCATCTCCGGCGCCTCGGTCTCCAACTCCGTGCTCTCGCAGGATGTGCGCGTCAACTCCTACTCCAACGTGGACGCCAGCATCATCTTTTCCCACGTGAACATCGGCCGCCACTGCCGCATCCGCCGCGCCATCATCGATCGCGACGTGCACATTCCCGAAGGCACGGTCATCGGCTTCGACCCGGTCGAGGACAAGCGCCACTACTTTGTCACCCCCTCGGGCCTGACCATCGTTACCCGCGAGGCTTCGCTCTTCGAGAACCCCGTCGAGCCCGAGTTCGGTCAGCGTTATTAAGAACCGTGGCTTCGTGCATCTTGATCGACACGCCGCATTTGACCAACCGAGCTGAAAGCCGCCATCTTCGCTTCGGCTCTGCCTTGCGCGTGAAACTGTTCTCCAGCAGGATTTGCTTCTTGTCCTATTGCACACGGAACCCAACCTCCGCATAGCCGGTTTAACGCCAGGAGTTTCCATGCCAAAACGCATCTCCGCCGCCGCAGGCTGCCTTTTCCTGCTGTTCGTCGCAGCCGTTTCCGCCGAGGTAAAGCCCGCCGCCGTATTCAGTGACCACATGGTCTTGCAGCGAGGAACGCCCGCGCCCATCTGGGGTACAGCCGAACCCGGCGAAACGGTGAAGGTCACGTTCAACCGTCAGACCCGCTCAACCACCGCGAACGCGGAAGGTAGATGGATGTTGCGCCTGCGCAAGTTGAAGGCCGGCGGGCCCTATGAGATGCAGATCCAGGGCAAGAACTCGCTCACCATTCACGATGTGCTGGTAGGCGAGGTTTGGCTGGCGTCTGGCCAGTCGAACATGGAGTTCACGGTTTCAAGCAAGGTGGCGCGCTTTGCCGGGATGCTCGACGAAGACAAGGAGATCGCCGCCGCCAACTATCCGCAGATCCGCATGTTCACTGAGAAGCAGGCGAAGTCGTATACGCCGAAGGACGAACTGGCGGGCGAGTGGAAGGTGTGCAGCCCGGAGACGGTTCCCGGCTTCTCTGCGGTGGGCTACTTGTTCGCGCGCGATTTGCAGCAGCGGCTGCACGTGCCGGTGGGCATTTTGACGGTTGCCTATGGAGCCAGCACGGCGGAAGCGTGGCTGCCGCGCCAGGCGCTGGCCGCCGACCCGAAGTTGAAGCCGATGCTCGACCGCTTCGACGCCCTGGAGGACTTTTTCAAGGCCCATCCCGGCGCCCTGGCTGCCGACGCCCCGCCGGGCCCGCAGACGCTCAACGCCCGCCCGCCCCGGCCCGGACCCATGCGCGACCCGGTTCAGGATCAGCACGAGCCTACGGTGCTTTTCAACGGCATGGTGCATCCGGTGATTCCGTATGCCATTCGCGGCGCTATCTGGTACCAGGGTGAGTCCATCGTGGGCGGCAAGGAGGGGTTGGCCCTCTATCCGCACGTGATGGAGACCCTTGTGGACCAGTGGCGCCAATTATGGGGCGAAGGGGACTTCCCGTTCTATGCGGTGCAGTTGCCGGCGCTCAAGAATGTCAGCAACAATCCCCTGGTGCGCGAGGGCCAGGCGCAGATACTTTCGCTGCCGAACGCCGGGCTTGCGGTCACCATCGACGCCGGCGATCCCGACAACGTGCATCCCAAGAACAAGGAGCCTGTCGGCGAGCGTCTTGCGCTTGTCGCGCTGGCCAATGCTTACGGCAGCAAGCTCGAATACTCGGGCCCGCGCTACAGCTCGATGAACGTCGAAGGCAATGCCATCCGCATCCGCTTCACGCACGTGGACGGAGGGCTGGTCGCCAAGGATGGTCCGCTGAAGTGGTTTCAGATCGCGGGCGCGGATGGGCAGTTTGTCGACGCAGACGCAACCATCGATGGGGACACGGTCGTCGTGAAGAGCGACAAGACGCCTGCGCCCGTCGCGGTGCGCTATGCCTGGGCCAACTATCCCATCGGCTGCAACCTGTTCAACGCCGCCGGCCTGCCCGCCGCACCATTCCGCACCGACGCATGGGACGCAATGACCGATGTAGCCAAGGAGTTTACGGGCAAATAGTCGATCCTGAAAGCGACCTTTTCAGGATCGACTACCCCAACTTCGGGCCAGCAACGCTGACCCCGGCCCGGAGAGGCATTGCCGTGCGCCTGCCGGAACTTGCACCGCCAGCGGTGCAATGCGTTGGGGCTGACCTCCAACCCGCGCGATACCTGGGCCAGCGATGCCCCCGCTTCCAACCGCCGTGCGGCGGCCGGCTCGAACTCCCTTGTGAACGTCCTGCGTGACAATCCCATGACCCAATTCTCCATTCGCTGAAAATCGAGTCTTAACTGTTTGTCTCAGGAATGGGGGCAGGTCCAGTAGGAGGGACTGCCAGGGATACTGCTTTTTGGGAAACCAAACCCAACGGAACGGCCGAAGCAGCTCCCGGTTGCAGCTTACTTCGCCGTCTCTACCGGCGGCTGTCCGATTGAAGGGCTCTTGGCATTCGCAATCTGGGGATCGTTCAGCGCCCTTCGCGCCTCCTTGCCGTGCGGCCCGTCTGGATCGTAGTCGAGCAGCTTCAAATAGTGCTCGCGGGCCTGGACAAAGTTGCCCAGGTGGCGCTCGGTCTCGGCCAGTCCCCAATAGACCTCGGGATTCTCGGGGTCCAGCACCAGCGCCGACTCGAAGCGCGACTGCGCCGCCCGCCAATTCCTGGTCTGCAGGTAATACTTGCCCACGTCGATGTCGGTGGCGGCGGACTCCTTGTGCGTCGGCTGCTTGACGGTGAGCCTTCTCCTCCCAGCCGGCTGATCGTCGTCGGGCTTGGGTAGCAGCTTGTCCAAACCCGCCAGGCTGGAACTCGAATCCTGATCCTGCGCGCTGCCGCTGGCCGGCGCCGGATCGTCGGGACCCCGGACCGGGTCCAGGTCGTCGCCCGGCAGCGCAAGGCGCCCGCTATCCTCCCCGTTGTAGGTTCCTTCCGGCAAGACCGGCGTCCCCCTGGAGGGCAGCACCGGAACCGTACTTGTATCCTCGGGAAAGGGATTGGCATTGGGCTGCGAACCGGCTCCCGGCTGGGTTGCCGGCGGCGGTTTTTGCCCATCGGCGGCCGGCTTGCTCTGGCCAGACGCTGATCCCGTTCCAGCCGCCGGACTCTGCGCGTGAGCCCTCAACCCGGCCGCGACGCCGCAAACCATCCAGCCCGCCAAAACCACCGCAAGCGTAAAGCCCCGTCTCATCTCCCTCCCTTTCGTCCCTTCCATGGCCCCTTCAATGGTACGATGCGGTCCATAGAGACCAATCCTCGCCAAAGGAAAGCATCGCACACTCGCATGGGACTCATCATCCGCCCCTCCGCCATCCACTCGACAGGCTGCTTCACCACTGCCCCTATCCGCAAAGGCGCGCGCGTAGCCGAGTATACCGGCCCGCGCCTCAGCCGAGAGGAGGCCGACGCCCTCTACAGGAACTCGCCCGTCACTTATCTCTTTGGACTCGGCGACGGCTCCATCGTCATCGACGGCCAAGGGCCGGCCCGGTTCATCAATCACAGTTGCGATCCCAACTGCGAGAGCAGCGAGGTGCGCGGCCGCATCTGGATCAAGGCCATCAGGAAGATCTCCGCCGGCGAGGAGATCACCTACGACTACTGCCTCTATGACGGCCGCGAAGACGAAGCCCTGTGCAACTGCGGCTCCGGGAAATGCCGCGGCACGATGTACTCAAAAGAAGAGATTCGCCGCCGCAAAGCCGCAAGAAAGGCGGCGCTGAGGATGGTGGAAGAGCCCGCCAAGAAGAAGCGCGCCGCGCGGAAGACCGGCAAAGGCGCAAGGGCGAAGAAAAGCAAAACAACGGAACTGGAGGGCCGCTCAAAGCAGCCTCGCTAGTTCTGGTCGTCGCGCCGGTGCAGCGTGGGCGGGCCGTCGTCGGAGGTCGATGAGCCGCTCCCAGTGCTGGATGGGCTGGAAGACCCCGTCGGGTCACCGGTACTGGTGCCGGAGCGCCGCAAAGACGGCTTCGGCGCGCCCTTCGAGTCGGTCAGGCGGCGCTTGTTTTCAATCCGCGCCAGCCGCGCCTTGATGTCGTCGAACTCCGAGGTCGTCACCGTGTATTGATCCCGGGCCGGCAGGATGCGGGCAATCTCCTCCTGCGAGTGCAGGATGCGATCGGGAGTCTGCGGGTGGTCGGCGAAGGTCTTTTCCACGATGCCCGGCTTGCGCTTCTCCAGAGCCTGAATCTTCTCGAAGAAGGTGATGAAGGCCTGCGGATCGTAGCCGGCCCGGTACATGTATTGCACGCCCAGGTAGTCGGCCTGCGCCTCGAACTGACGATCGAACTTGAGGAATGCCATGGGGATGGCCAGTTGCGCGCCTTCGTAGATGCCGTAGCCTGTCCATCCGCCAACCATGATCATGACAGGCACCATGCCGATCTGGACGTAGTTTCCGCGCGTCATCTCCCGGGCTACATGGTGGGCGCAAACGTGGGCGGTTTCATGGGCCATCACCCCGGCCAGTTCCGCCTCCTCGTCGGCGTTCAAAATCAACCCTGAGTTGACGTAGAAGAACCCTCCCGGCAAAGCCATGGCGTTGATCACATCGGAATCGATGATCTTGATAGTGAACGGAACCTTGCAGTCGGAGTTCTTGACGATGTTCTGGCCGACGCGGTTCACGTACTCCACGACCACCGGATCGGTGATGAATTTGGTGCTCTTCTCAATCTCCATGGCGTACTGCTTGCCCATCTTGATCTCATAGTCGGTCGAGTACCAGTTGCCAACACCGCGCCCGCCGATATCGCGATTGCCCACTGCGCTCACGTCGTCGATCGAGCCCGGCTTCACTTTGATCGGCTGGCTGCCTGGTTCGATCACCTTGTCGGGGTTCACGGCGGTGGCAGGCACATCGCCTCCCACGGGCGTCGTTCCGGGCGCGGGCGGCTTGCCGGAAGTCGTGGCTGGCGTATCGCCCCCGACGGGAGTGGTTCCGGGCGCGGTTTGGGCTGCGGGTGCGCCGGCCTGGGTCGCATCGGCTGCGGAGTTGCTGGATGAGGCCGTGCCGGCAGCGGGCGGCTTCGCGGACGCTGTGGAGGCCGTGTCGCCTCCGGCCGGAGCGGCTCCGGCCGTGGGCTGGGCCGTCGGGGCGCTGGCCGGAGCCGTGCCGGATGGAGCCGGCTGGGAACCCGTCTGGGAAGTGGACTGGGCCCAAAGTGTGGTGGCCATCGCCAGCGCCAATGCTGCCAGCGCAACTGCTCTCGAGCTCTTGAAACCTGCTCTCATGACCTCGCCTCCAGGGCAAAGACCGGACGCACGGGCAGCGCCGCTTCGCTCTATTAGTTAGACGCCACTATCCACTGATTTGGCAACCGCAACCAAGAATATTTCCGAGGATGGCCCGTCCCCTTCCGCCCAGAATGGCGTGGTCAGTCCAATGCGCCGACCGTGGCTTAGGCTGCCGATCGCACCGCAACCCGCGCGCGGACGGCGAAGCCGGGCGCGGCTCCCAAGGAAATGAGCGTACTCAAGGGGGGCCTCCGCTTGGCCGTGGAGCAGGGCTTGATGAATGAGAATCGGGCGGCGGTGCGCGGCTGCCCAAACTCCCGGCGGTCACCACAGAATCACCGGAAACGGGCTCCTTGCGGCTGAGTCGCCTGAATTATTGATTTTATTGGCGTCCCCGACGGGATTTGAACCCGTGTTATCGCCGTGAAAGGGCGGTGTCCTAGGCCGGGCTAGACGACGGGGACGCTGGAAGGGCCAGGAGCGGCCTGAATTGGCCGGGTACGCCCTCTTGAAGGCTACCAACCGCGGAGGGCCGTGTCAAAGAGTACTCTCTTCCAATACAAGATGAGCCTCAAGGCCGGCTTTGATTCCAATACAAGATGAGCCTGAAGGGGCGGTCATGCTGGGTAGTGAACATCCGCATGGACGACGCAGAGAGGTTGAGTTTGGAAGCCATTGGCCGTTTTGTCGAGGCCAGCGAGGAAATCCGTTTTGAGGCCGAAGATCGCAGCCAGCTTTACAGCTGGGTAGAGCGTGTGATGGTGGGGCAGGAGTAAGCCGAGCTGGGCAAGGTGGCGT
>JBEKCX010000165.1:0-6153 GCA_050014655.1 Occallatibacter sp.
CATAGTCGACGAAGCGCGGCTCGAAGTGGGGCGGCTGTCCCACGAACCGGCAGGTAGCCACCACCTGATCGACGATGAACCGCGGCTGATAGGCGGCCAGTTCGAGCCCTTTTCCCTTCGTGATCTTGTCCACGATGAGGTCGAACAACTCGTCAGGAGGCGCCAATCCCTGCCGCTGGCACTCCTTCTCGAAGATGCGCTTGTACAGTTCAACGCTGGGCCCCGCCACCTCGATCTTGTAGGGAAGCCGGCGCAGGAATGCTGCGTCCATCAACTCTTCAGGCTCCAGGTTGGTGGAGAAGATCACGAGTTCCTCGAAGGGTATGGTGAAGCTCTTGCCCGAATGCAGCTTCAGGTAGTCGAAGCGGCCCTCCAGCGGCACGATCCACCGGTTGAGCAGGTTCTTCGGGCTGACCAACTGGCGGCCGAAGTCGTCGATGACGAAACAGCCGCCCAGTGCCTTTACATGCAGCGGAGCCTCGTAGAAATTCGACGAGGGGTCGAAGCGGAGATCGAGCATCTCCAGCGTCAGTTCGCCGCCGGTGACGACAAAGGGCCGGCGGCAGGGAACCCAGCGCGCGTCGTATTCGTCGCTGCGGATAAAGGAGAGTTGGTTGTCCTCGATCAAGGGGTCGGGGCTCAGCAGGGAGTGAAAGCTGGGGTCGTAGACGCGGATGATCTGGCCCTCGACCATGACTGCGTAAGGCACGTAGATCACATCGGTGAATACGCTGGCAATGCAGAGCGCGACCGAGGTCTTGCCGTTGCCGGGCGGACCATAGAGAAGTATGGCGCGGCCCGAGTTGAGCGCCGGGCCGACGCTTTCCACGATGCTGTCCTCGAAGACCAGGTCGCCCAGGGACTTCCGCAGGCGATCGAAGGTCACGCGCTCGTTGGTAACCTTCTGCAGGTTCACCTGGTGGGCGAACTCCTCGAGAGTGACCGGCGCCG
This sequence comes from Occallatibacter sp., assembly GCA_050014655.1. Classification (GTDB taxonomy): domain Bacteria; phylum Acidobacteriota; class Terriglobia; order Terriglobales; family Acidobacteriaceae; genus Telmatobacter. Next base: position 952 of record JBEKCX010000165.1, read on the forward strand.
GCCCGGTATAGCGCATCTGATCGAGAGCATCGACCGTCCAGCGCCGGCCCTCGTCGGTGAACGCGTACTTCAGGTCGAGCGGGTTGCCCGAGTCGCGCGTGCCCAGGTTGCGCAGCAGCTGGCGATCGATGGCCATCCGCACCAGTTCGAGGACCAGGTTATATGGCAGCTTGATGGCATCCACGTACTGGCGGGCCGATTCCAGGTGTTCCACGTAGATCAGCTTCATCAGCAGGCTGAGAAACTCCGTGGCGTCGATTCCGGTAGCCGCCATATCGGCCGGCTCTGTCGGCATGCGATTGAGAAAGGCGTCCAGCGCCCCCTGGCTGAGGGCTCCGATGCTTACCAGACGATCGCCCAGGCGGCCGCCGAGCTCCGCCTGAGCTTCCAGCGCCTTGGTTACATCCTTTGCCGAGACCAGCTTGGCCTGGATCAGCAGATCTCCCAATCGCATTCGTCTCTTGATGGCGCCCCCCTCTCGCAACCGAGCCGCGGCTTCGCGCCGCCCGCGTCCGGCTCGCGAACGCATGCCTCAATCTCTGAGATCGACTCATGGTATCAAGCCGCTTTTCGTCGTAGAAGAACCTTGGCGAGCCGGCGGGAACCCAGGCCCAAAACGGGCATGCGGCGAGCCAAAACGGATGGGATGATCTCTTCGACGATTGGCTTCATTGGCCGCGACCAGCCGGGCCAGGCTCTCGCGGGCGAGCCGCCTGCTCGCAGTCCAAAGCCGTCAGTCGGCGGCGCTGGCCCGTCCGGTTGCAGTCTTTGCCAGCGGCCTGGCGGCGCTAGGCCTGGGGATCGCGCTCAGATCTACTTTGCCCTCCGCCAGTTGCATGAGAAACTCCTGGCTGGAGAAGGGCTTTGCATCCTTGAGCGTCTTGAGGGCGCGCAGGTAGCTGCCGTCGGCCTGCTGCAGGCGGGCTTTGACCGTATCGGCCAGATACGCGGGCAGAATCTCGTCGTGAATGCGGGTCAGGGCGGCCGCATCGCGCACCGGGAAGACCACTTCGCAGCGTTCGAAGAGATTGCGCGGCATCCAGTCCGCCGAGCCGAGGTAGATTTCGTCGTTGCCGCCATTGGCAAAGTGGAAGATGCGGGAGTGCTCCAGGAACCGGCCCACGATGGAGCGCACGCGAATCCGCTCCGACAAACCCTTGACGCCGGGGCGCAGGATGGAGAGGCCGCGAACGATCAGGTCCACCTCGACGCCGGCCTGCGAGGCCCTGTAGAGCGCCTCGATGACGCTGGGTTCGAGCAGGGAGTTCATCTTGGCCACGATGTGCGCCGGACGCCCGGCCTGGGCGTGCTCCTGCTCGCGGCGGATGAGGCCCAGGAAGCTCTCGGCCATGGTCAGCGGCGCCACCAGCAGCGGCCGGTAGTCGTCGAGCTCGGCGTGCGCCGTCAGGTAGTTGAAGACCATGTGCACCCGCTCGGTGATCTGCGCATCGCTGGTCAGCAGGCTCAGGTCGGTATAGAAGCGAGCGGTCACGGGGTTGTAGTTGCCGGTGCCCAAATGGCAGTAGCGGCGGGTTGCGCCGTCCTCGTCGCGGCGCACCAGCATGGCCAGCTTGCAGTGGGTCTTGAGCCCCACCACGCCGTGAAAGACCTGCACTCCGGCGTCCTCCATATTCCGCGCCCAGCGGATGTTCGATGCCTCGTCGAAGCGCGCCATCAGTTCCACCACCAGCGTGGCTTCCTTGGTGGCCGCCGCCTCGGTCAGCGCCTCGAACATGGGCGCATCCTCGCTGGTGCGATAGAGGGTCTGCTTCATCGAGACCACGGCCGGGTCGCCGGCGCCCTGTTGAATGAAGTCCACCACCGGATCGTAGGAGTCGAAGGGGTGGTGGAGCAGAATATCGCGCTGCCGGAGCTCATCGAAGATGTTGTTGGACTTGCGGCTCAGGTGCAGCGGCTTGGGAGTAAACGGCCGGAACTTCAGATCGGGGCGCTTCACGTCGCCATAGAAGAACATCAGCCGGGATAGGTTTACCGGACCCTCGCCGCGGAAGACCTGATCCTCATCGAGCTCGAAGTTCACGCGCAGCCGCTCGACAATCTCCCGATCGGCGCCGGTCTCGATCTCCAGCCGCACCGCGTCCCCCTTGCGCCGGTTGTGCAGCTCCACGCGGATCGACTCCAGCAGCGAGCGCGTCTCCTCCTCCTCGACATAGAGGTTGGAGTTGCGGGTGACGCGGAAGGCGGCGTGAGCCTGAACCTCGTACCCGCGGTACATTCCGGCCAGATTCTGCGCGATCAGGTCCTGGAGCAGCAGATAGTCGAACGAGCCGTCCGCCGCGGGCAGGCGGACAAACCGGGGCAGCGCGCGCGGCACCGTCACTACGCCCAGCACCTGCGGCCCGGAGCTGCGCCGCTTGGCCCTCAGCAGCAGCGCCAGGCAGAGCGCCTTGTTCAGCACACGCGGAAAGGGGTGCGCCGGATCGATCGAAATGGGCGTCAGCAGCGGATCGACCTCGCGCTGATAGTACCCCTGCGCATAGGCCTGCGCCTCTTCGTCCAGTTTCTTCCACTCCAGCAGCCGGATGCCCTGCGCCCGCAGCTCGGGAAGCAGCATCTCGTTCCAGCATCGGTACTGGGCGGCCACAAAACTGTGAATCTCGGCGGTCAGCACGGCCAGCGACTCGTCCGGGCGCAGTCCGTCGAAGCCCGGCTCGCGGAAGCCGTCCTCGATGCGCTGCATCAGCCCGGCCTGGCGCACCTCGACGTATTCGTCCAGGTTGTTGGCGGTGATGGCCAGGAACTTCACCCGCTCCAGCAGCGGGTTGGTGGGGTCCTCGGCCTCTTCAAGCACACGCCGGTTGAACTGCATCCAGGAGTGGTCCCGGCCGTTAAACAGCTTTTGTTTCTTCGTGGTTCGGGCCATCAAAGTGGTTCGGGCCATTGAATTCGTCCAGCGCGCCGTGTTGGCAGTCTACAGGATTTCCCCCATCCCCGGCACGCAAGTTTGCGCGTGAGGAAAAACTCCCCTCAGGCAATCCATACAGGACCGATAGGGGAATTGATGTTAACGGCAGGCAAAAACCCGCGGACGGGGATGCTGGGTCCACACGGAGGGTCGGTTGCCGCATTGCCTTCATCGGGGATTGCAGAAGGCCTCGCGACGGCGCCCGGATCACTTCCTCTGAGGCGAATTGTGGGTACCAATGCTGCGCTTCGCATTATGCTTGAGTTGTTCCGAAGCTTACTCAGCAGGTATGCGCATGGTTTCGATCAGGCTTGCCGAGGTGCGGGATGCAGCCGCAATCGCGCACGTGCACGTCCAGAGCTGGCTGACAACATATAAGGGGCTGCTTCCAGAGGAATACCTGGCCTCTTTGAATGAGGCCGATCGCGTTCCCCTTTGGCAGGAATGGCTCACCCTGGACATCAGCGTTTTTGTAGCTGAAATTGAAGGCAAGATAGTCGGGTTCGCCGGTGGTGGTCCCATTCGTGAACCACTCGCCGCCTACGACGCAGAGCTCTACGCAATCTACCTGCTCGAAGAGGTACAAGGCCGTGGCATTGGAAAGGATCTTTTGAGCGCTGTTGCCGGGGCCTTGGTTCGGAAAGATCACACGAGCGTGCTCGTGTGGGTGCTTGAACAAAATCCGGCCGTCCGCTTTTACGAGAAGACGGGTGCCGAACACCTCATGAGCAAGCAGATCGAGATCGGGGGTGTTTCCCTGTCCGAACTGGCTCTGGGATGGCCCGATTTGCGGCGCTGGATCTCGTCCACGAACGCCCTGCCATCTGATTAGTTCTCGGAAACCCCGTTCCGGCCACCGAAACCCCCGGATCGCCGGCTTAACTGGAAGCCGGCGCCGCCCTCCGCGTCAGGCTCGCATCGGCACTCGAACAAGAGGACGGAAAACCGCGAGTCTCAACCCTACCGCTGCTCCCCCGAGCTGCCCTTCATGCGCCCGAGATCCACGCCGAACTCCGGCTGCTCCCGCGTCCCCCGGATGTGGATTTGAACCTCCGTTCCCGCTCCGTTCTTCTCGAAATGCCGGTCCAGCGGCTTGAGCAGCAAGCCCTTCCATCCGCCCACAATCTCCGACACCGTGGCCTCCATCTTCGCCGTGCCGGCAAAATCCAGCGCGCCGCCCTCCACGCCGTACGTGCCCTTCAGTTGGATGGTCGCGCCGGGCACCGTATAGGTCAGGCTGGGAAGCGCAATCACCCCCTCTGCCATCTGGAAATCCCCCTCCATCCGCGACCGCACCGCAGCCGGATCGGCCGTCTTTGCTTCCTTGGGCCGCCCCTGCCCGCGCTCGCTCAGCTCTGCAATCCCGTCCTGAAACTTCTTGCTGGTGAACTCGGCCTGATCCAGCGCAAAACTTCCGTTCAAATGCAGCCGCTGGTGCACCGGCGCTGCTCCCGGAGGAATGTGCAGCGCAGCCTTCACGGTTACGTCGCCGGTCAGGATGGGCGTGTCCCCGTGGCTGGCCAGGTGGAGAAAGTCCTCAATCCGCGCCCGGTCCACATCCACGGTCAGGGCAATATCGTGCCCGCCGCTCTGGGGCGCGCCGCCCGCTCCCATAACGGGGACGCGCACGATCTGCCCCTGGGCGGTAAAATGCGAGTGCCCCAGCGTCGCTTCCACAGGCTCCAGCCAGGTGTCGCCGTTGGTTCCATCCACCTTGGCATGAAACTTCGTGTGCAGCGGAAGCGGATTCTCGAAGGGCCGCAGCCGGAAGTCCGGCGTATCCGTCTCGCCATCCACCACCAGGTCGCGCACCGTTCCCTGGTAGTGGCCGGCGGACGACAGAATCCCCGCAATCCCCTTGAAGTCGCCCAGGTCGGCGTGCTCAAAGCGGTAATCGCCGCGGATGGGATCTTCGCCCAGGTCCGCCCCATGAGAGGCGTCAAAGGTTCCCGTTGTGTAGATGGATCCCACCGGCCGGGGATTGGTGATCTCGGCGTCGTACGCCATGGCATCGCCGGAGCTGGCCGCCATCAGCTTAAAATGCGGAATGGCAATCTCCATGGGCAGCTTCCCCGGCTTGCTGGTCTCCAGCGTCACGTGCGCCCCGCCGCACTCCACGCCGTCCAGCTCAAAGCGCAGCAACCGTTCGCCAGTTCCAGAATGCTCAGCCCCGGCGGCCTCATGCCCGAAGTGCGACTTCGGCGGCAGGTCCACATCCAGCCCCTTCAACCGCACCACCGAGATGTGAATCGGCTTGCCCGGCTCGAAGCTGAGCG
>JBEKCX010000166.1:0-6149 GCA_050014655.1 Occallatibacter sp.
ATTCAGACTTGGAAAAGTACCTCCGGGACGTCAAGGTGAACGGAATCAAGCATGCCATCAAGCGAACCGTCGATCCTGATAACCCGCTTGATCAGATTTCCACGACCAAAGATAATCACTTGATGCGCGAGATTGCCAAGCTGGTCATGCGTGACCGACTTGGGCTCTAAGAAATGTGGCCAATCATTCTCGGATGGCGGGAAACCGCCGGATCCTCCGTTCACAACTGATTCGTACCGATATGTCGCCAAGGCCCCGCCGATCAGCCTCCACGGAATTCTAGGTCTACGGTAACAGCCCAAACCGCTCAGCGAGCCGTTCCACAGTTCTTTCCTGGTTCTGGCTGGCTGGTCGTCTACCCGCAAGCCGCGCGGCGCGTCAATAGGACGACCGGAACCGCAAAATACGGTAAGCTGGGGCGATGAGGGATGGGGTGAAGAACGGATTAGGCAGCCAGGCGGCAGGGGCGCAGGCGACCGGCCCGGCGCTGCTGCTGCGCGGGATTCGCAAGGCCTTTGCGGATGTGAAGGCGGTGGATGGGCTGGACCTGGAGGTGGCGCGGGGCGAGTGTTTCGGGCTGCTGGGGCCGAACGGGGCAGGCAAGACCACGACCATCGAGATTTGCGAGGGGCTGACCGCTCCCGATGCCGGGACAGTGGAACTGCTGGGCATGAACTGGGCCGCGGACGCCGCCGAGCTGCGGCAGCGGATCGGGATTCAACTGCAGGAGACGCAGTTTCCGGACAAGCTGACGGTGGAAGAGACGCTACGCCTCTTCCGAAGCTTCTTCAGGCGCGGGATCTCGGTGGACGAATCGATCGAGACGGCGCAACTCGAAGAGAAGCGCCGCTCGCGCGTAGGCGGACTGTCGGGCGGGCAGAAGCAGCGGCTGGCCATGGCCTGCGCGCTGGTGGGCGACCCGGAATTGCTGTTTCTGGATGAACCGACGACGGGCCTCGATCCGCAGGCGCGGCGGCACCTGTGGGACCTGGTTGAACGGCTGAAGCAGGCGGGACGGACGATCATCCTGACCACCCACTACATGGAGGAAGCCGAACAGCTCTGCGACCGGGTGGCGATCATGGACCATGGGCGGGTGATTGCGCAGGGCACTCCGCAGCAACTGATCGCGACCCTGGGGGGCGAAGACATTGTCGAGTTTGCCGTGGGCGGCGCGAACGATTCCCAGGCCTCAGAAGCGAGGCACTTCGACAAGCTCGGTGCAGGCACTGGGGCACCCAACTCGAAGGATTCCCCGGTCTCAGAAGTGAGACCGGGGGCACCCGCAGGCCACACCATTGTGGAAGCGGGCCTGCTGCGGGCGATCTCCGGCGTGCAGTCGCTTTCAGTGGATGAAGGGCTGCACCGGCTCTCGGTTACGGAGCTGCACGTGGCCGTGCCGCGCATCTTTGCCGCGCTCCGCGGCCAGGGGCTGCACTTGAGCGAGTTTCGCACTCACTCGGCTACGCTTGAGGACGTCTTCGTCAAGCTGACGGGAAGGAACCTGCGCGATGAATAAGCTGGAGACGAGCAGCCTGTATCAGTTGACGATGGTGCGCTTCCGCTTGCTTCTGCGCGAGCCGGAGGCCATCTTCTGGATCTTCATCTTTCCCATTCTGCTGGCGGTGGGGCTGGGCATTGCCTTCCGCAACCGGCCCGCGGATGTGCTGCCGGTGGGCGCGACCACGCCGCAGTTGGCGCAGGCGCTCACCCGCGACCCAGGACTGACGGCGGCCACGATGGACGAGGCGGCCGGCACACGCGCGCTGGCCACGGGAGGCATTCTGCTGCTGGCCATCCAGAGGCCGGACGGGGTGGCCTACAAGTTCGACGACACCAATCCGGATGCAAGGACGGCGCTGTTGTTGGCGGATCGGGCGATTCAGACGGCGGCGGGGCGGCGCGATGCGGTAAGCGCCGCGAACGAGCTGGTGCATGAAACCGGGTCGCGCTACATCGACTTTGTGGTGCCCGGGCTGCTGGGCATGAACCTGATGGGGTCGGCGATGTGGGGGCTGGGGTTTTCCATCGTTGAAGCCCGGCAGAAGAAGCTGCTCAAACGGATGGTAGCTTCGCCCATGCCGCGCTGGCAGTATCTGGCGTCGTTCCTGCTCTCGCGTTTGCTGATGCTGATTATCGAGGTTGCGGTGTTTCTGGGTTTTGCGCGGCTGGCTTTTGGAGTGCCGTTTCGCGGCTCGCTCTGGCAGCTTGGACTGCTGTGCGTGCTGACTTCGCTGACATTTTCAGCGCTGGGCCTGCTGGTTGCCTCGCGGGCAAAGACTATGGAAGTCGCATCGGGACTGATGAACCTGGTTATGCTGCCGATGTGGATTCTCTCCGGAGTTTTCTTTTCGGCCACGCGCTTTCCGGCGGCGATTCAGCCGCTGGTGCGGGCGCTGCCGCTCACCGCGGCCATCGATGCCATGCGCGGAAACATGCTGCAGGGGATTAGCCTGGGGCAGCTAACTGTGCCGGTGGGGATATTGCTGGTGTGGTTCCTTGTGCCCTTCGCGGTCTCTCTGCGGATCTTTCGCTGGAGATAGGGGCGCAGAGGCCGGACAGTCATCCCCGACCCATCCCGACGATAGCGCCGCGCGCACAACCCACCTGCGCCTGATGCAGACGGATGCGCTGCGTCAAACGAGAAATTCACGAAACTCAACGGCGACGGGCTAGAACGGAGCGCGGCATCCTCGCACATTCCGGATCCTCGCAGACCCTGGAATGAGAACAACTCACGCTATCCAGCCTCCGCTGCGGCCGGAAGAGAGGGCTGAAGCGGAGGCTGAAACTCGCGTGAGTTACGGGCCTCCGCCAGCCCCTGTTTGTATCGGTAGTGTGGCCGCTTACTTGGTCGCGGCAGCCTTCTGAGCCGCCCAGCGCCGCTTGACGGCCTCGGCGATGCGCGCCCGTCCTTCAGGAGAGAGATTTCTCTTCTTCTTCTTTCTTGCAGGCTTCGCGGCCGGTGCAACTGCTGCCTTCTTTGGCACAGCCACTACCTTCCTGGGCCTGCCCACTTTCTTCTTTGGCGCCGGTGCAACTGTGCCGCTCAGCAATGTGCGAGCCTGCTGCAAAAGTGCGATCTCACGGTCGACCGATGCCAGAATCTCCGATATTCCCATGTTTCCTCCCTGATTCATGCCGCTAAGTGGTCCGATCTTCGCGCGTCCGGGTTGCAAAGCAGCACGGAGTCGGCCATTTGCCTTAACTTAAGATACTCGACTGTTGTCTATTTGACAAATATTCTCGTCGATTCTTCAGATTATTCTCTATTTTTCCCGCGCGCAGGCGGGGTGTGCGCGGGAAAATGCGGAAATGATAGCAGGGGCAGATAGCTGTGTTATTGCGGTTCCTACGGTGTTCATGAGGTTGTTCCAGCGCTGTTGCGCCTCATCGCCCGCAGCGCACCACAATCTGCGTTCCAGGCGCAACCATCGTTCCGGAAGCCGGCGCCTGTTCGCGCACTGTACCGTTTCCGGACACTCGCACCTGCAGGCCCGCGGCGGCGGCCAGCTCCACGACCTTGCGCACCGGCAGACCAATCAGCGGTGGAACCTGCAACCGCCTGGCTTCATCGATCGTAACCGCGGCCGCCGGCTGCTGGTTTGTCTCTGCCTGCTGAGGATTGGGCCGCGCCGCCGTAACAGCGGCTTCCGGCGCGCCGTCCGGCCTTGCCATTGCAGCCGGATTCGGGGCTTGGCCGGCGGGCGGCGCGGCCGCTTGACCGGGAGCGCTGGTCTGGCTTGACCCCGCGCGCAATGGATCGTCGCTGGGCAGGTCGTTGGCCGCCGCATAGAGGGCGTCGATGTTAGCGGCATTCCCGCCGGCATCGTCTTCGGTCACCGGCTTGTCGTCCTTTGAAGCCTTGGGCGGGCGCACGTCGATGTCGTGCGGGACTTCCAGGTACTCGAGCACCTGCTGCGCCACCTCGGCAAATACCGGCGCGGAGACGCTGGCCCCGTAGTACGCGCCCTTGGGGTTGTCCATGACCACCGCTACGGCGATCACCGGACTGTTCACCGGAGCAATGCCGGCAAACGAGGCCACGTGCATGGTCTTCGAATAAGTATGCGTGGCCGGATCGATCTTCTGCGCGGTGCCGGTCTTGCCGCCCGAGGAGTAACCGTTGAGCTGCGCCTGCCTGCCCGTGCCGTAGAGCACCACGCCCTCCATCATCTTGCGCATCTGGGCCGCGGTCAGCGTGGAGAGCACGCGATGCGCGCCCGGCGGCAGGGGATTGGGCAGCTCGCCGCCCGCCTTGAAGGGCGCAGGCGCCTGCGGCGCGGCGGCCCTTTGGCCGTCGGCATCGACCTGGCCCGGCATCAGCACGTGCGGCGGTAGGTAGATTCCTCCGTTGGCGATGGTGGAGACCATCGAGACCAGTTGCAGCGGCGTCACCGCAACCTCCTGCCCGATGGCGATGGACCCAATCGACGACGAGCCCCACTTGTTGACCGGCCGCAGCAGGCCGCGCGTCTCGCCGGGCAGCTCCGTGCCGGGGCGCGAGCCAAAGCCGAAGTTGCGGATGAAAGAATAGAAGCGGTCCGGCCCCAGCTTGAGCGCCAGCTTGACGGCGGCCACGTCGCTGGAGTGCTCCAGCGCCTCATGAACGGTGATGACCCCGTAGTGGTCCGATTTGTCGTCGTGAATCACGCGGCCGGCGATGGTGATCTGCCCGCCCTGGCAGTCGATCATGTCGTCCGGCGCGGTCACGCCCTGCTCCAGCGCCGCCGAGTAAACGACCAGCTTGAAGGTCGAGCCGGGCTCGTATACGTCGCTCACCGCGTGATTGCGCAGCAGCGCCGGCGTGGCGCGGCGAAACTGGTTGGGATTGAAGGTGGGGCGGATGGCCAAAGCCAGGATCTGCCCGGTGTGAACGTCCTGCACCACCACTGTGCCGTTGGCCGCCTGGGTGCGCTCCATGGCATGGTCCAGCGCCCGCTCGGCCAAAAACTGAATGTTCTGGTCGATGGTCAGCACCAGGTTCTGCCCCGGCTCCGGCTCGTGCTCGGTGGAACCCAGCACCCGGCTGCGCGCATCCACCGCCGTGTACATGCGCCCCGGAACCCCGTGCAATTGCCCCTCGAACTTCTGCTCCAGGCCCCCCAGGCCGTTGTCGTCCACTCCCACATAGCCCAGCACCTGGGCGGCAATCTCGCTGTCCGGATAGAAGCGCTGGAACTCCTTCTGAAAGTAGACGCCCTCGATTTTCTTCGACGCGATCAGCTCGCGCACACTGGCCGCAACTTCGGGCGTAACTCGCCGCGCCACCCAGGCAAAGTCCTTCCCCTTGTTGAGCCGCGCCACAATCTGCTCCTCGGTGGTCGCCTCGTCTTCGGGGTTGGTGTGCACCAGCGCGGCCAGCGCGTGCGCGGCGGCCTGGTTGTCGCCGATCTCGTTGGGCACCGCGTAGATGGAGTCCGCCTGCACGGTCATGGCCAGCTCGTGCAAGTTGCGGTCGTAGAGCACGCCGCGCCGCGGAGCTACCTCAAAGGTGCGCTGTTGCTGCTTCTGCGCGCGCTCGACAAACTCTTTGTGGCGCACCACCTGGAGCCAGAACAGGCGGGCGCAAATGGCCAGAGTCCATAGAAAGAAGAAGAGGCAGATCAGCCAGAAACGCGTTCGCCTGAGCGGCAAGACGCGCCCCGCGCTGGCGCGGCTGCGGTTGACTCCAAGGGCTGGCTGCATGGGAAATTGCTCCGCTTCCTGTAGCTTCTAGCCTTTAGCTTTTAGCTCAATAGCTATTGGCTAAGAGCTATTGGCTGTTCTCTCACCGCGGAGCCGGCGCTGGAGGAGTTACCTGTGCGACCGAGGGAGTCGCGGCATCCGTACGGCCATTGGGATGAATCACCTGGCCCGGCTGCGGCTCCGCAAGTCCAAGCTGGCGAGCAACGGTATCGACGCGCTCCGGCTGAGTAAGCTGCGCCTCGGCCAGCCGCAACTGGCGGTTATCCTCTTGCAACTGTTGCAGCGCCTGTTTCTCCGACTCCACCCGGTAACCGCTTTCGATGGCATAAAAATGCTGCAATCCATAGATCATTACCAGCGAGAAGAGGAGGGCGGCAGCCACTGAAAACTGGCGCATCTGGCGCACCCGCACCGGGTCCGCGGCCTTTACCAGGCGCGTGTTGTCGAAATGCTTGGGAAAG
>JBEKCX010000167.1:0-6140 GCA_050014655.1 Occallatibacter sp.
GGCCGTGGCGCAGAACGGCTGACGGTCACGCTTGCGCGGCAGCGGGCGGCGCTCGGTGAGCGGCGCGACGGCCTTGATCGCGTCCTGCGGGCCATAGAACATGCACAACGGCGCGCCGAGGACCCTGGTGAACCCGAGTGGCTCCTCTACCAGACCATTCTGAAGGAGATACAAATGCAAGAAGCCACAGACTGGACGGAGAAATACTACAGTCCGAAGGGCGTTGAGGCGCTTCGGGAGCGGCGTGCAGCCATGACGCCTGAACAATACGCAGATGTCGGTGCGCGATGGAGGGCTTTGATGGCCGATGTTCAGAGCGCGCTTGATCGCGAGGCGCCGCCAGACAGCGCCGAAGGCCGGGCGCTGGTCGCACGCTGGATGCGCCTGGGCGACGAGTTCACGCTCGGAAACCCGGATCTTCTCGATGGCTACAAGCGGATGCACGACGACGAGAGCCATTGGCCGGATGATGAGAAGGCTGCCACGCTCAGGGCGAACATGCCCAAACCTGAATATCGGTCCTTTTTCCATCAGGCGATTCAAGCCTGCCTTCGGCACGGATGATCGCGGCGGGCCGCTCCATACCACTTATTGTTTTGGCCCGGAAATACAAGCACCGTGCCCCATTTATTTCGCGGGTTTTGTCGCGAAATGGGTGGGAGACCCACACACAACTCACGGCCCGGAACAATAGAGCAAGGAGAAGATGATGGTCGCGCACAAAAGGAATTTCTTCGCGGTAATTACGCTGTTCTTGGTGGCTCCGCTGGTGGCGGAGTATCTGCTGGGAGATCTGCCGCTAAAGCTACTGACGGCGCTGATCGTATTGGCGCCGGCATACGGCGGCGGGGCGGTATTGATTCGCGAGACAGCGCGGCGAGCTGGCCGCGGCTGGCCGACGATGCTGATGCTGGGCGCGGCCTACGCGTTGATCGGCGAAGGCCTGGTGTCGCAGTCGCTCTTCAATCCCGACTACATGAACAAGCACTGGCACCTGCTTTACCCTGCCCATATTCCTGCGTTGGGTATCGGAGGGTGGTGGACGTTGTTCATGTTGAACCTTCACACGTTTTGGAGCATGGGCGTTTCGATTGCGCTGGTGGAGGCGCTATTTCCTGCCGAGGCTGAAGCGCCGTGGCTGGGGCGGGTTGGTGATTCGGTCGTCGCTCTAGTGTTCGTGCTTGGTTCAGTCGCGAGCTTCGGCATCGGGTTCAAGCAGAACCGGTTCGTGGCATCCCATGCGCAGCTTCTTGGCGCGGCAGTACTGAGCGTGTTGCTGGTGGGGTGCGCATTTTTGATTCCAGCGCGGAGATCGCGTTTGGCCGGCGGTATGGTGCCGAACCCCTGGATTACAGGAGCGATTGCATTCGTGTTAGGCATGGGGGTGATGAAGACGCCGTATAGGTGGGGTTGGGCTGCGGTGGGTACGATGCTGGCGCTCGACGCGGTCTTCCTCGTTCTGGTTGCGCTCTTTTCGCGACGAACCGGATGGAGCGCGCTTCATACCCTGAGCCTGGCAGCTGGGGGCGCGCTGGTTTACGGCATTCACGCATTTACCGCGAAGCCGCTGATCGGCGGACTGCTGTGGATGCGCATCAGCAACACGGTTTTTCTCGCCGCCGCTGTGTGGCTGATTTGGCTGGGCGCGAGGCGCGTCATCCGTCACCAGACGCTTGCGTAGCGCGATGGTCGAAGATCACGCAGGCGGAGAGCTGGCGTCGGGCGTGCCATGATGCAACATGCTCTGGACCAGTGGCGTGCGGCTCACAGGGCTATGGGCACTCCCTCCGGCTGGAGCCGAAAGGTGGACGAAGGCAAAGTGCTCTGTCCATGAGATTTCGTAATCCAAGCAGAGACCCTGGCTGCCCCAGGTCCCTCGTCCGCCGCGGCGGAGGGACCTGGGAAAGCACGAATCCACATGGTCTGGGTACTAGCAGGCGTTCACCGAAAGAAAAAGGCATGTGCTAAAGCTCGCGCCGGCCCTCCATGGCCCGAGTCATGGTGACCTCGTCGGCGTACTCGATGTCGCTGCCGGCCGGAACCCCCGTTGCAATGCGCGTGATCTTCACCGAAGAGCCGCGCAACGCAGTTGCCAGCCAGTTGGCGGTGGCTTCGCCTTCCAGGGTTGGGCTGGTGGCCAGGATCACCTCGTCCACCTCGCCGCGCTCGACGCGGTCAATGAGCGTGCCGGTGCGCAACTGGTCGGGGCCGACGCCGTGCAGGGGCGAGAGGGTTCCGTGCAGCACATGGTAGACGCCCTGGTAGCCGCGCGTCCGCTCGACGGCGGCGATGCTGGTAGGCTCCTCGACCACGCAGACCAGCCGCCGGTTGCGGGTAGGGCTGGCGCAGTAGGCGCAGGGATCGACGTCGGTGACGTTGTTGCAGATGGAGCACAGGCGCAGGCTGGCCTTCAGGCCGCGCACCGCCTCGGCCAGCGCCGCCGCATCCTCGTCCGTCGAGCGCAGAATATGGAAGGCGAAGCGCTGCGCGCTCTTGGTGCCCACGCCGGGCAGCTTCTTCAACTCTTCAATGAGCCGCGCCATGGGCTCGGCGAAACGCGACATCTTGCTGCCTCCGTGAAGGGTCTACGCTCAAGCGCCTGCGATCAGGATAGCGGATTGGGCGCTGTGGGCGGCGCCCATGTGTTTGGTCTCGGCCGTTCAGGATGGCTTATCTACAGGGTGCCGCTTCTGAAGATAGCTCATGCAATTGATAATGCCTGTTTCGATGCGATCTTCCTCAACAAGCCGACAGGGCAACCGCTTCTTGAGATCTGCGTAAATCTCGAGAGCTTCGGGAACGCGGCCTTGCCATACCCGGCATTCTGCCATGTGCTGGCGCGCCAACGCAGACAAATCACCATCAGTTCCGCTGAGGACTTGGCTAGCCGCATCAAACGCCTCATCGAAGCGGTCGAGGGCCATCAGGCAATTTGCTCTATTGATTTGGATAAGCGGCTCAACCCAGCCAAAGATGCGGCGCTCAGTCTCATCGCGTGCGCTCTCCTCCGAAGGGTAGAAAGAATGTGCTCTGTCGAGCCACTCGAGTGCTTCGCTTATACGTCGCAAACGAAGAAGTGCCTGCCCCTTGAAAAGACAGAGTTGGTACTTGTGGGCTCGGAAGTCATCGCGTTCAAAGTATCCAGTTTCAAGGTCCATGTCGAGGAGCGCCAATGCCTTCTCAGGGCGTCCGAGTTGCTCTTCTGCGTAAGCACGTGACATGTTTGCGAGCGCTCGCGAGAATTCAGGGTGGGGCATCGTGTCCAGTTCCGCGATTGCCTGATTCATGACATCTTCGAGTTCCAATTGCGCCGAACAGGCGACCAAGTCAAAGAGCAGCCGCATTCTCACGTCGCCGTCTTCCGCGCGCTCTAGCATTGCCTGAGTCAACTTAAGGGAAGCAGCTAACTCGCCCCTGGCTCGGAGCTTCTCCGCAGCATCAATCTCCTCTTCCGAAATCGCGGGATTGATCAAATCGGCTTCTCTTTCAGCACAGGAGTCGGGCTTTCCTGCCTTGCGACTGGAGCAAGGACACAGCCTCCTTGTCGAAGCTGACGAATTCCTCTCCGCCCAGCCAGCGACCCTCATAAGCAATGGCGCCATCGGCAAAATCCCCTCCCTTATCGAGGACCGCCAATCCTGCCTCGACGGCAGGGATGTTCGTCACCACGTTGGGGCTGGTGACTAGCGAACGAATCGAGCGGGCAACCTCCAGGGCGGAGCTTTTGTACGAGGTTCGCATAACCCAGGCGAATTCGCAGAGAGCTGCAACGGGAACAGCAACCAGAGCTGCCGTGCGAAGCACGTTGGCGGCGGCGATGGCTTGTTGCGGGTCGTCGCGCACCGCAGCTCGCAGCAGCACATTTGTGTCCGCGGCGATTCTCATCGTTTACCTGCCCAGGCGTCTTCAGTGATCTTCTTGATTTGAGCGATGGTGAGCCTGGGGCCGCCCTTTTGTTCGAGGCTGCCGATGAAATCGTCGATCGAGCCGGTCTGCGGGGCAGGCTGTAGCACGAGCCGGCCATCGGGCAGCTTGTCGGCCTCGATTTTCTGGCCGGGAACGACATTCAGATGCCTGAGCAGCTCCTGCTTCAGGGTGATCTGGCCCTTGGCGGTGATTGTCAGCGTGGTCATCGATCCACCCTCCTTCTCTATGGTAAGGCAAATATCCCTTACCGTCCAGGCCTTTCGAGATCCCGATGCCGCCTAGAGCTTCCCATCGAGCCAGCCTGGCAGACCCTCGACCGGCAGCCTGACGCCGATCTGGAACGGGCCGAAGAGGGCGTAGACGGCGCTGACCTCGTCGAAGCGCATCTCGTAGATCAGCTTCTTGAAGACCACCGGATCGTCGGCGAAGAGATCGACGCCCCACTCCCAATCGTCCAAGCCGATCGAGCCGGAGATGATCTGTTTCACCTGGTCGGCGTAGCGGCGGCCGATGAGGCCGTGCTCGCGCATCATGCGCTGGCGCTCGGCGAAGGGCACGGTGTACCAGTTGACCTGCTCGCCGCGCTTGCGATCCATGGGGTAGAAGCAGAGGTATTTGGCCTCGGGAACGGCGGGGAAGAGCCGGGGCGCCATGGCGGCGGATTGGCGCCCAAGCGTGGCGGCGATTTCGGCATTCCACTCCGGCGAGTGCGGGGCGAAGCCTTTGGCCGCGGCGGCCTCGTAGGTCTTCCGGCTGGACTCGTAGAGGCCGAGTTCGACGACCGAAAGATAGGAATGGGCAGGCGAGAGGTAGTCGTAGATCTCCATCTGGGCCAGCTCCAGCTCGACCTGATTCAACGCCTCGAAAGAGTCACGGAAGTGGATCAGAATCAGGTCGCCTTTGTGGCCGAGTTCGGAGAAGAGAGCCGAACGGACCGGCGCATCCGGGCCGGCGCGCTCCAGGCGGCGGAGGGCTTCAACGGCCTGGGCGGCAATGCGCTCACGGTCGCCGGCCGCAGTGGCGCGCCAGACCTTCCAGTCGAAGCGGAAGAACTGATGCAGCAGCGGCGAGCCTTCAAGGGTAAGCGGAACGGGGGGAAGATCGGCCAACGGGCACCTCGAATCTTTCCTAATCCTAACAAAACACCTGTGGTTGGACGGCTACCTTCGACTGGCAGAGCGAACAACATGGTCCTCCACCCTTGGCACAAAAATCCGCCGCGGCGGATGCCAAGGATGGGGCACCCAGCGGATTCTCAGTCGCCGGCGCCGGTCCGCCTTGGCCCTATATACTGAAAGGGCGAATGAGCGAAAGAATTCTGACCCTCCTGGTGCAGTTTGTCACCCACATTATCGATTTGGGCGGTTACGCCGGCATCGTTGCGCTGATGGGACTCAACTCGGCCTGTGTTCCGCTTCCATCGGAGGTCATCATGCCGTTTTCCGGGTACCTCGTGTACCTGGGGCGGTTCCATCTCTTGCTGGTGGTGGCGGCGGGGGTGGTGGGCTGCAATCTCGGTTCGGCGATCGCGTATTGGATCGGGGCCAAAGGCGGGCGGCCGCTGGTGGAGCGCTACGGAAAGTGGGTTCTGATGAGCCGCCACGACCTGGACCGCATGACCTGGTTCTTTGACAAATACGGATCGATTACGGTTTTGCTGGCGCGCATGATGCCGATGGTGCAGACATTTATTGCCTTCCCGGCGGGGATTGCCAGAATGCCGCGGCTGCGCTTCCACATCTACACCACCCTGGGCGCGGCGGCTTGGTATTTTTGCCTGGCCTACGCGGGCATGAAGCTGGGCGAGGCGTGGCATACGGACCCCCGCTTTTATGAGGCTTTTCACCGTTTTCATCTGGCAGTCGAGATCGCGCTGCTGGCGGGGATTGTCTGGTTTGTGTGGTCGCACCTCAAACGCGGCAGGCAAGCGGGAGCCGCATGAAGCTGCGAATGGGATGAGGTCAATTGGCGCGGCGTAAACTATTTGGTGCGCCGCAAGATGAGTTCGAGCAGCCGGGAACTCCGGAGCGGAGAAGGAAGGTTGGGAGAAGCAATGTCAATTGAAGAACAAGACGGCCAGAAGACCGGGGCCCCCGCGGACAGGTCTTCGTCCGTGGGGTGGAAGACCGCCGCAGCACAGAAGATTGCGCCCGCCACGGGCAAACTGGGAGTGATGGTGGTCGGCCTGGGCGCCGTGGCCACCACCATGATCG
>JBEKCX010000168.1:0-6131 GCA_050014655.1 Occallatibacter sp.
CGCCAACCCGGCCTCGTATAGCGGCCTTGTCGACCTGACCTACGACGGCTACTCGACGGCCAACTACGCGGCGAATTCGAATCTGCTCACTCTGGGCACCGCGGGATCGGCGACCACCCCCGCAATCGGCTCCGGGTACGGCTACGCCAGCTATCTGCTGGGTGCGGTCGGTCCCTCGCCGTCCCTCAGCCTGCAGGCCGTGAGCGAAGAGGGAGGACGCTATCTGACGATTGCGCCCTACTTCGAAGACATCTACAAAGTGACGCAGAAGCTGACTCTCGATGTCGGACTTCGCTGGGACTACCTGCCCCCGTTCCACGAAGTCCAGAATCGCTGGACGTTCCTGAATCCGAACATCACCAACCCGGCCTCCAATACGCTCGGCATGTTGCAATTCGCCGGCCGTTATGGCGGACCGAGCGTATCGTGCATGTGCAACACGCCAGTGATGACCTACTGGAAGAACTATGGACCGCGCCTTTCGGCGGCCTATGAGTTGAACCCCAAGACGGTCTTCCGGGCAGGCTTTGCGCAGGTCTTCTCGCAGGGCGGCGGCGTGGGCGGACGCGGCGGCGCGTACAATGGCACGGGACAGACCGGCTTTAACACCACCGCCATTGGGCCTACCGAGGTGACAACGGGCGCGGGGGCAACGGGTTCCTTCTATCTGAACAACAGCGCCGGCTTCACCGCCGCGGGCATGGCGAATACCACCCTCTTCGGGCCTAATTACGTCCTTCCCTCGAACCCCGTCCCGAACCTCGCGGCTCAGGAAACGAACACCGGCTTCTATCCAAACGCGGCCGGCACGGCAATGGTGAGCGCGGCTGGCGTTTCGTACGCCGACCCCTATATCTCCGGGCGGGCGCCGGAGGTGGTGTTGTTCAACGGGGGCATTGAGCGGGGAATTACCCAGAACATGACGCTGGCCGTCAATTATATGGGCGACGAAAGCCATCACCTTATCGCCTACGGCACCAGCGGAGCCAATGCGCGCGGATACTGGGCCAACCAGTTGAATCCCAGCTATCTTGTCGCTCTCGGGGGCGTGCTTGACAGCACCGGCAAAAAGCCGATCCTGACCGCGGCAGCGACGGCGGCCAATATCGCGCTCGTGCAAGCGGTGTTGCCCAGCGTTCCCACCAATAAGACCTTTGAAGCGGCCGCGGCGTTGAGCACCTCAGCCACCGTCACGCAGTATCTGGTCGCGTTTCCGCAATACAGCGGCGTGACCGATACCTGGGGCCAGAATATAGGCAACTTCAGCTACCATTCGCTGCAGATTACGCTGGTCCAGCAGCACCCGAGCAAGGGGTTGACCTTCAACGTCAATTACACCTTCAGCAAGAACATCGGAGATGACGGCACCTTCCGCAGCGGCTTCGCGATTCCGGCTAGCGCATTGTCCGGCGGGGGTTCCAGGAGCTGGAAGATGGATAGGGTCGAGCGCTCCTGGGATGCGCTCTCGCTGCCCCAGATTGTCAACGCATACGGAACGTGGCAACTGCCATTCGGGCAGGGGCATATCGGCAACAATAGCCGCCTGGTGCGGTGGGCGGCGGGCGGATGGCTGCTCTCCGGCATTTACCAATATAGTTCGGGGGGACCCATCGACGTCACCTGGAACGGATGCTCCTCGACGAACTATCCGGGGCAGGGCCAGTGCATGCCTGACCTGAACCCCAACTTCGGGAGCAGCAGCGCCCGCATCAACGGGAAGTACGGACATGGGCCGAACGGATACAATACCTGCAATCTGGGTATCAACCTGATCGGTCAAACCGGCTGCACACAAATCCAGTACATCACCCCCGCGGCATTCCAAGCCCCGCAGTACCTCAACGCGGCTGGTACGCCCCAGTATCTGCTGGGGAACGCACCCCGGAGCAGGGTGTATGGAATGCGCGGTCCCACGTCCTGGAATGGAGTCAACTCCGCTTTGAAACGCACCTTCCCAATCCACGAGAACCTGAAGTTCGTCTTCGAAGCCGACTGCCTCAATACCATGAACCATCCGGTGTTCGGCGGTCCAGGAAGCACTTGGGCTTCCGGATCGATTACCTTCGGCACCATCGGCAGCGCTTCCGGCAATCGCGACTGGCAATTTGGTGGACACCTCAACTTCTAACCGGCTCCCGGCCTGCATCCGCCGCAATTCATCGCGGCGGATGCGCCCGGGCCAAATCTGCCGCCCCGGCTGAACGCATTCATGTGTGGCTTCAGCTCCACACGCGTCGACCGGCCTCCCCGGACCTATTCTAGAAATTAGTGGCTGAGGAAATCGCATGTCGATTCGAGGGAAGGTACTTGTGCTCGCCATCGCGGCGGGCATTTGCATTTCTGGGCAACTGCGGTTGGCGAGGGCGCAGCATCAACTTACCCCGCAACAGCAGGCCACGATTGCAAACAACGAAATGCGGCACTTTGGCGACGCGCCGGATAACCCCGGCCCGATCGCCACGGACTTGTCTTACTCGACTAAGCCCGCGGCGGTGGCCAAGGCCATGCGCAAGGTAGCGGACTGGCAGCTCGAAAGGGCTCAGCCCTACTTCGACCGGGTTTGGACGTGGAGCGCGCTTTACGTCGGATTCATGGCAGCTTCCGACTCGCTTGGCGACCCCAAGTATCGCGATGCCATGCTGGCCATGAGCCAGAAGTTCGACTGGCAACTGCGCGGCCATCTGCCCAACGCCGACGATCAGAGCATCGCGCAGACTTATCTGGAGTTATATCTCCTGAAAAAAGACCCCGCGATGATGCGGCCAACGCAAAGTACGCTGGATGCGATTCTGGCCGCGCCGCGGACGGCCGCGATGCCTGGCAAGGAGATGGCGTGGTGGTGGTGCGACGCGCTGTTTATGGCGCCGCCCGTGTGGGCGCGGATGTATGCCGCCACCGGCGACCGCAAATACATCGACTATCTCGATGAGGAATGGGCCAAGACCTCCAGCCGTCTCTACGACACGCAGGAGCATCTCTATGCGCGCGATTCCACGTTCCTGACCCGGACCGAGACCAACGGAAAGAAGATGTTCTGGTCGCGCGGCAACGGCTGGGTGATGGGAGGGATTGTGAGGACGCTGGAGTACCTTCCCAAGGACGATCCGGCGCGCGCGAAGTACGTTGCCCAGTTGCAGGAGATGGCCGCGCGCGTGGCCCAGCTTCAAGGCCCGGATGGACTTTGGCGCTCGGGGCTGCTCGACCCCGAGGACTACGATTTGCCAGAACTTTCGGGCTCGGCCTTCTTCACCTATGCGCTGGCGGCGGGCGTGAATCAAGGAATACTGGATAAGAAGGTCTATCGGCCCGTGATCAAGAAGGCGTGGGCCGGCATGCTCCATCATGTGTATGCCGACGGGCGGCTGGGCTGCATCCAGCAGACGGGCGCGGCGCCGGCGCCCTTCAAGGCGTCCGCGAGTTATACCTACGGCGTGGGCGCTTTTCTGCTGGCCGGGAGCGAGATCCGGCGGATGGATGGTTATCCCGCGGGAAAATGAGACTTGACTTGGTAACTCCTGCACAGCTTTCCATTTGGGCTCGCGGCTTGCCCCTTGGCCGAGACGGCTCGCCCGGGAAGTACTGCGCAATCACTTCGGTTCGCCGTAAGGAATGTCCTTCGGGTCCGTCACGGCAGAGTCGGTGAAGACCGGCTTGCTTCCGTCTTGCGTCTTGATGTTGCTGTCGGTAAGGGTCCAGTTCTTGACGTTGGCGATGGTTCCCACAGTGGCGGCGTCTATGTCCAGATGGTCGAGGCGAAAGTCGTCGAGTGTGGCGTTTGGGTAAGCAGCGACGTTGAACGCGCTCCGGGCGCCGGTAGCCTTGATATTCCAGATGTGAACGTTACTGAAATGCGGAAGGCCCTGCTGCTCCGGAACCTTAGTGGTAAGAGTGACCCAGTAAGAAGGAATGTCTTTGACGCCGTCGGGAATTGTGGCGTAGCTGTAACTCGGGTTCCAGTTCATGGTGATGTGAATCGGTATGGCGACGCCCTCCAGCGTAAGGTCGTGAATGCGAATGTCCCGAGCAACGCCGCCGCGCGTGTGAGCCGATTTGAAAAGAACGCCGGATGGGACGCCGCTGAGCGCAGTAATATTGTAGGCTTCGATGTTGCGGAAGCCTCCCGATGTCTCGCTACCGATGGTGATTGCCGCGGCTCCGCGACGCACGATGGAGTCGCGGATAACAATGTCCTCGGTGGGCCGGTTGACGCGCAGCCCGTCCGAATCGCGGCCAGCCTTGAGGCAGAGCGCATCGTCGTTCACGTCAATGTCGGCGTGTTCCACCAGCACCTTGCGCGAAGAGTCGATATCTATGCCGTCGGTGCTGGGTCCCTTCCCGCCCTCGTTGTTGCGGATGGTGACGCCGTCGAGGTGAACATCGTGCGAATACAGTATCTGCACGGTCCAGAAGCCGGAGCGCTTGAGGAGAATCCCGCCGCCAAGCTGAATATCGGAGGAGTTCTGAATCAGTATCAGGCGAGGCCGCCGCGCGTCGTAGTCCGAGGCCCATCGCAGCCCCCTGGGCTCATAAGTGGCGCGAAGATCCCAATAGGACTTCCACCAGATGGGGCCGTCGCCATCAATCGTGCCCTTGCCGGTGATGACGATGTTGTGCTGGTCGCGCACGTTGATAAGCGCCGCCGGCCAGGTCATCTCGATGCCCGCGATGCGAGTGGGCAGCATCGGGTAGTCTTCCAGCTTCTGGGAACCTATCAGCGTGGCTCCCTCCGGCACTTCGAGAGTTATGCCGGACTTAAGGAACAGGGAGCCAATCAAGTAAGTTCCGGGGTTCATTGTGACGGTCCCGCCAACGGCGGCTGCCGCGTCGATGGCCTTCTGAATCGAGGCGGTATCGATTGCCGCGCCGTCTCCCTTGGCTCCATAGTCGTTGACCAAAAACATCTTCGGCGCAGCGCAGGCTGAACCCGCAGTCAGCAACCCAAGAACAGTGCCTGTAATCCATCGAGTGAATGTGTTCATTTGCTCCTCTGCTCTTCAAGATGAATGGGGCCAAAAAGGCCCGAAGGGATGGGCTTCAGGTTGTCCATATCCTGGGGATCGAAGCGCCTGCCATACTTTGCTCTGAGCGCGGTGTAATCGCGCGGCGGCTGCCCGGCCAGCAAGTTAATGGCGGTGTTATAGACGCGGACTTCGATTCGATTCTCGCCGCTATGAACGAGCTTCGAAATATCGACTCGGTAAGGCGGATGCCAGAGCGATCCGGCCCGCTGTCCGTTCACAAAAACGATGGCAGCTTCCCGGACGGGCGGATCGAGCAGAGCGCTCATGCCGGAAGCATGAGGCCGCCGATTGTCGGCGATCGGAGTTCCGACGCCAAAGTCGAGAAGATAGCGTGTGCCTGGTATGGAAACGCGGCCAATCGAGACGTTGCGCGTGTAAACAGCCTCGCCCGAGTAATACTGCCTGCCGGAAAGTTCAGTCCATGAGGTCAGACTGGCAAGGGCCTGCGGCGCCGTGCTATCCGCAAACTGAATCTGCCAGCCGGTGCTCAGGTCAGCCGGGAGCTCCTCGCTCGAACCTGTAAGTTGCGCCGAAAGATTCTTCGATTCCGTGGCTGTAGCCTCGGGACTGTCTTTCAGGACGAAAACCCGCGACTCGTAGGGCGCCAACTGCAAGGGGATGCGGGCGCCACCGGCGCGTGAAGTAGACTGGAGAATGTCGCCGCTATCTGGATCCCATGACTCGACGACGGGACGAGTAGAGCGGAACTGTACGCTTCCATCGATGGGCTGGTTGCCGGTGTTAACCACAAAATAAACATCGCTGTCGGAAAGCTTGCGATGAATAAACCCCAGGCCGGCTGTCTGGCCAGTTGCGTCTAGATCGGGCGGTAGCGCATTACGAAGCGCATCGGGCAGGCCTGCGAGTGAATCCACTAGAACGCCGCGGTGACCCGCATCGCGGAAGAGCTTTGCGGAAAGAGAAGCGATTTGCGGCGAATCGTTCTGTTCGAGCAGGCCCGGCGCCAGCGAGGGTGCCCTTTCGAGCGCAATCACCTTACCTGTTGCCGCCGCGTAGCCCTCTATCTTCCTGTAAGTCCCCAGCGGAATCCGGTCCGTCGGCGGCAAAACCAGAACGGGGTAGGGGATAGCACCGAGTTTGTCGATCGTG
>JBEKCX010000169.1:0-6098 GCA_050014655.1 Occallatibacter sp.
GGCGTCACGCAGACCGGGCAGCCGGGGCCGTGAATCATCTCGATTCCGGCGGGCAGCATCTGGTCGATCCCGTTCTTGATGATGGAGTGCGTCTGCCCCCCGCAAACCTCCATGATCTTCCAGGGCCGCGTGGCGGCAGCGTGAATCTCCCGCGCCATGCGCTGGGCAATCTCGCCGTTCCGAAACTCGGTCAGATACTTCATTTGGTTGGAGCAGCGCCTCATGAATGGGCCAGTTGAGTTTCGAGGATTCCCAGGTCTCAAAATTGAGACCTGGGGCACCCAGCATTTGTGGGATTTGATGCGACCGAGATCATTTGGCCCGCGTGAGCGTGATGTCGCCGCCCGGAAAGTCTCCTGAATCGGATTTGGTGGTCAGCTTGATGGTGTCTCCGCTGACGACGCCTTCATGCTTGATGACCATGCCGTTGACGTTCACGGTGAAGGACAGCTTATCGCCATCAATCTTGCCGTCGGAGATCTCGATGGGATCGCCCTGCGGACCGGTTACCGTGCCGGTCAGCTTGGCGCCGTCCTGCTTGAAGGTGAAGGTGAGATGGAAGCTGTCCCCGTTCGGTCCCACCATATCGCCGGACCAGGCGCCCGTTACATCGGCGGCAAAGGCGGTTGCGGCGCAGAAGGCCATAGCGAGCGCCGCGCATAAACACAAGAGTTTTTTCATCGATCGAACCTCGCGGTGAATTTGTACCCCCGGATGGTAACCGGCTTGCGGACGAAAGTGCAACTTGATCTGGCGGGTGCCCCACCCTCGCCGCGTCCCTGTTCTTGCGGCTAGGGTGGGAGACCAAGAAACTCAATCGACGGCCTTTTGGGCAGCCGCCGTACAACTCCCATCCGGGCAGGCAGACTGCGGGGCCGAGGCCGCCCGTGCAAAAGCCTCTTCCTCGCTGCCCAGCTCCTCGTCCAGCACGCCCATGGCGCGGAAGTCCTCGAGCGTCTGCCGGGCCGTCTCCTCGTCGATCTTCGAGAGCGCAAATCCAACGTGGACAATGGTATAGTCGCCCACCTCGACCTCGGGCACGTAGTCCAGGCAGACGCGCTTGACCACCCCGCCAAAGTTCACCCGCCCCATCCGAAGCCCGCCTTCGCTGGTAATCTCTTCCACTTTTCCCGGAATCGCTAAGCACATGGTTCCTACGTTATACCGAGTTGGGGGCGGCGTACAGTGTGATTTGGATCACAAACAAGACGCTCTCACAGGCTGGGCGGCCCAACTTCACCGCCGTCTTCCATGAGCGTGTCATTCATTTGCGCGGCGACTTTTGAAGTCAAAGGCGGCAGTATTCTGATAATCTTCCACCATTCTCCATTTGCAGGAGTACTTTGATTCTGTTGAAGGTGAAACCCATGCAAAAGCTCTCGTTGATGTTGGGCACCCTTGTGCTGTTGGTCTGCCTCCTGGCAGGCAAACAGGCCTTTGCGCAGGCGGACGATCTCATACAAGCGGCCGAAAAGGGCGATTTGCCCCGTGTCAAAGCGTTGCTCACCGCAGGGGCCGATGTGAACGCGAAGAATGACCAGGGAGTGACCGCGCTGATGATGGCCTCCGAGTATGGGGGCCTTGCGGTGACACAGGTTCTGCTGGCCAATGAGGCAGAAGTCAATGCCAAGGGGATCGCTGGTGAGACTGCGCTGTACTTGGCATCTGCGGAGGACCGTTTCGACGTGGTAAAGGCGCTGCTAGCCAAAGGATCTGAGGTCAATGCCAAGACGAACGATGGCACAACGGCGCTGATGATTGCCTCCTCGTACAACAGCAGCCCCGAGGTAGTGCAGGCACTGCTCGCCAAGGGAGCTGAAGTCAATGCCAAGACGAACTATGGCACGACCGCGTTGATGATGGCCTCTCAAAACGGCTACGTTAAGGTGGTGCAGGCGCTGCTCGCCAAGGGGGCCGATGTCAATGCCAAGAGGAACGACGGCTTGACTGCATTGGTTGTGGCAACGACACGTGGTTACGCCGATGTCAGAGACTTATTACTACGAGCAGGTGCGAAACAGTGATTTTGTGAGATTCTGAAAGCATCGGCCAGCCCGAACGTCTTTTGCCCCGAAGCAATCCATCAGCGCAGCGAGGTCACCCCGAAGAAAACAGCGGGCGATACGTTGAACCGCCGGCTGAGCCGCGCGATGTGGTCGCGGTTCAACTGCCGCTTGCCGGAGAGAATCAGCGAGACGGTGCTTTCGCTTCCCAACTCCGGGGCAATGTCGCGCTGCGAGAGTCCATTCTGCTCCAGCAGAAAGCGCAGCACATCGGCAGGCTCGGCCTCCGGGACCGGAAAATGTTCGGACTCGTAGCGGTCGATCAGAAGAGTCATTAGCTCGATGGCTTCTTCCTCGTCCGGAGTTGGATCGGCCTTTGCCGTCAAGGCGAAGAGAGCTTCGGTATACTCCGCCAGTTCCTCATCCGAATGAATCAGCCGGGGCGCTCCCCGTCGAATCATCTCGGTGGGATTGGCAAGCGCTGTGCTCATCGTTTGACCCCCTTATCCCAGTTCGACCGGCTGTCGAACTGCCGGTGCGTCAGAAACGACCGAATGTAGATGTGGCCCTGCGTGACGCGGCCATCCTTCTCGCGCGCGTAGTGAATGACCGTGACCAACCGGTAGCGATTCTGCCGGATGTTGAAGATCACGTATCCATCCACATCATCGGCATCTTTGAAGACCTGCCGTACTTCAAGAAAGCTCCGCCACCGGGCCTGGGTCACGATCCTGTACCAGGCCCGAATCTCCTTGGCTGCCTCCGGAAACTGTTCTTCGGCCTCAACCAGGTGCTTGCGTGTGACAACATGCATGGGAGTCTTCCCGAAACTGCTGCCGCGGGAGTTGTCTCCGCAGCCGTCACCGAATCTTCAATATACTTTGCAAAATGCAAAGTTGTCAAGGATGAATTATCATTTTGCAAAGTTTCTGTAGAGATCAGTAGCCGCCCTCGCGCCCATGGCGGACGGCAAGAATGACAACTTCTTTCCCGTCGTAGCGATACAGGGCGACATACGCCCCGCTGCCGAACTCGATTACCCATTCGCGAAACTCGGTGGGCAACTCCTCAACGGGGCGGCCCATCTCTGGAAATCTGGCGAGCACCTTTACGCCCTGCCGGATCGCCTTGACGGCGCGCTTGGCCGCATCGCGGTTCTTGGAAGCCAGAAAGTCGTGCAGCCGGGCCACATCGCGCAGGCTTTGCAGCGACCACTTCAGACGTGGCATGCGGGGGCCTCGGCGTCCTCGCCCGCTTCGAGTTTGGCCAGCCAGGCGTCGGCTTCCTCGGCGGTCGCGTGCAGGCCGGTTGCCTGATAGTCGTTCCAAGCGGCCAGCGCGTCCTGGCGGGACTGCTCGCGTTTCTCTTCGCGGCTCACATACTGCTCGACGGCTTCGCGCATGATCCAGTGCGCCGACCGCCTTCGCGCCGAGGCGAGCTGCTGCACACGCTGCTTGAGTTCATGATCGAGCTTCAGGCTGGTTGTGGCGGGCGTCGGCATGGATGGTGCTCCATAGTGTTACTTGAGAACACTATAGCACACCCCGCCCCGCGGCCAGATACGCCAGCCACTCCTCCATTCCCGCGCCGGTCTTGGCCGAGGTCTCGAAGATGCGTATCCCCGGCCGTATCTCGTTGATGTTCCTGAGCGCCAGCTCGCGGTCGAAGCCGCACGGCTCGGCGATATCGATCTTGGTAATCACCGCGGCATCGGCGGAGTTGAACATGGTGGGATACTTCAGCGGCTTGTCCTCGCCCTCGGTCACGCTGAGCAGAACCACGCGAATCTTCTCGCCCAGGTCGTAGCTCGACGGGCAAACCAGGTTGCCCACGTTTTCGATGAACAGATAATCCAGCCCGGCCAGCTCCCACCCCTCCAGGTGCCTGCCGATCATCTCCGCTTCCAAGTGGCAGATTCCATGAGTATTGATCTGGCGGACGGGCGCGCCGCTCGAGGCCAGCCGACGCGCATCGTTGTCCGTCTCCAGGTCGCCCACCAGCGCCGCCGCCCGCGCCCCGCGCGCCCGCAACTCCCGCAGCGTCCGCTCCAGAAGCGCCGTCTTACCCGTCCCAGGGCTTGAAACCAGGTTCAGCACCAGCACGCCCGCCGCCGCGTAGCTCGCCCTCAGCCCCGCCGCCAGCTCGTCGTTCTTCTTCAGAATTCCCCGCCGCAGCTCCACAATCCTGGTCGTCATGCCGCCTCCTCACCGTCGTCTATCTCTATCGAATCGATCTCCAGCTCCCTGCCCTGGCGCAGGTCGCCGCACGGCTCGCCGCAGTCGGGGCCGCGGAAGCTCTGCACGCCCTCCAGCTCGACATCGCGCCCGCACCTCTCGCAACGCATCACCACCGGCAGGGTCTTCACCGCCAGCCGCGCCCCCTCCAGCGCTGTGCCTTCGGTGGCAATCCCCCAGCAGAACTCGAGCGAATCCACCACCACGCCCGCCAGCGCTCCCACGCGCAGCCGCACCTCGACGACTCGCGCGCCTTTATAAGCCGCCAGCGACTCGGTCACCGTATCCACAACGCTCGCAACGATCGAAAGCTCATGCATAAAAGGTCGATTCTACGCCGAGGGCCGCATCGCCGCCCCGCATCGCCCCCTATTTAAGATGAATCAATAAGGATCTCCGATGCCCACCACCCCAGCCGCCGCAACTCGAGTTGCCCTGAGCCAGCTGGCGCCCGCCGCCATCCAGTCCGAGATCCGCTCCATGAGCGTTGCCTGCGACGCCATCGGCGGCATCAATCTCGCCCAGGGCATCTGCGACACGCCGGTCCCGGCTCCGGTGCAGGAAGCCGCCATCCAGGCCATCCATGACGGCCATAACATCTACACCCGGCTGGACGGCATCGGCCGCCTCCGCCAGGCCATTGCCGCCAAGCAACTGCGCGACTACGCCCTCGACTACGACCCCGACCGCGAGATCATGGTCGCCTCGGGCGCCACCGGCGGACTGCACGCCGCCGCCATGGCCCTGCTCAACCCCGGCGACGAGGTTCTCATCTTCGAGCCGTTCTACGGCTACCACGTCTCCATGCTGCGCTCCATGCGCGTCAACCCCATTCTGGTTCCCCTCGCCGAGCCCGACTTCGGCCTCGATGCCGGCGCCCTGAAGGCCGCCATCACAGCCAAGACCAGAGCCATCCTTCTCAACACGCCTGCCAACCCCAGCGGCAAGGTCTTCAACCGGGCCGAACTGGAAGCCATTGCCGAGGTTGTTCTGGAGCGCGACCTCTTCCTCATCACCGATGAGATCTACGAGTACTTCGTCTACGATGGCGCCCGCCACATTGCGCCCGCCACGCTGCCGGGAATGAAGGAGCGCACCATCGTCCTCTCCGGCTTCAGCAAGACTTTCAGCGTGACCGGCTGGAGGGTGGGCTACGCAACCGCGAGCGAGAGGTGGATAGCCGCGATGGCCTACTTCCACGACTTGACCTATATCTGCGCCCCCTCTGCCCTGCAGCACGGCGCCGCCGCCGGCCTGGAGCAACTGCCGCACAGCTTTTACACTCAGCTGGCGGCCGATCACCAATCCAAGCGCGCCCGGATCTTGTCCGCGCTGACCGACGCCGGCCTGACCCCCGCCACGCCCGCCGGAGCGTATTACGTTCTGGCCGACGCCAGCCGCCTCGCAGGCAAGACCTCCGCCGAAAAGGCCCGCAACTTGCTCGCCGCTACTGGCGTCGCTTCCGTTGCCGGCTCCGCCTTCTTCCGTCCCGGCCGCGGCGAGAACCTGCTGAGATTCTGCTTCGCTAAGAGAGACCGCGACCTCGACGAAGCCTGCGCCCGGCTGCGCAAGCTCTAGGAACTTGTTGAAAATAGCAGTTCGAGACGGAGAATCTTCGCTCAGGGGCTAAAGCCCGCGTTGATTCTAGGCCGTTTACGGCACGACTAAAGTCATGCCCTGACACAAGACCAGGGTATTTCAACAAGTTCCTAGTACCGCGACTGCGTGGATTTGTGGTTTCCCAGATTCTCTCTTGCAAAGCAAGCATTTTCGTAGGAGCTTGCAATGGATTTTCCAGGCATGGCGGGTCTATCCCTCCGATGTTGTGTGTGGGCAAGCGAGGGGGTCCCCGCTTGCCCGC
>JBEKCX010000170.1:0-6069 GCA_050014655.1 Occallatibacter sp.
AGAACTTCCTTCAGCTCCGCCACCTGGACCTGATGTGGATTTACCCGATTTTCTGCTTCCTGAGCGGTATCGCCTACGGGCTGCTCCACTTGAGGTACAAATGAAAAACCGACTGCGTGTTCTTCGTGCTGAAAGGGAGTGGTCGCAGGCCGATCTTGCCCAGCGGCTGGAGGTCTCGCGCCAGTCGGTGAACGCCATTGAGACGGGGAAGTTCGACCCCAGCCTTCCCCTGGCCTTCAAGCTGGCGCGCCTGTTTGAGACCACCATCGAGGGGATCTTCACCGATGAAAGCCAGGGGTGACGCCGCGAGGGCCGCAGAGGGCGCTTGCGGCCCCGTGGTGTATCCTCGTGGACGGACTAGAATGCTGCCGGGCGCGGCACGAAGAAGCGCCGCGGAGAAGCGGGGAGAGAAGCGCGAATGAGATTGAAAGCGGCAATCGTTTTGGCGGTTTTGGGAGTTTGCGGCGGCGTTTGCGCGCGGGCGCAGGGCGTGCCTGCCCAGTTGCCGGGCAAGGGGCTGGCCCAGCACGACTTTGTGTATTCCGGCGAGTCGCACGACCGGTACATCTATATCGTGCGCGGCGGCAAGATTGTGTGGAGCTACACGGACCCGGCGGGCAAAGGCGAGATCAGCGATGCCGTGATGCTGTCGAACGGGAACATTCTCTTCGCGCATCAGTTCGGTGTGACCGAGATTACGCCGGAGAAGAAGGTGATCTGGAACTACGACGCTCCGGCGGGCCACGAGGTGCATACCGCGGTGCCCATCGGCAAGGACCGCGTGCTGTACATCCAGAATGGCGACCCGGCCCTGCTGCGGGTGGTGAACATTGTTACCGGCGCGACGGAGAAGGAGCTTGTGCTGAAGACAAAACAGCCGCCGAGCACCCATGGGCAGTTCCGGCACGCGCGGCTGACCGCGCAGGGCACGCTTCTGGTGGCGCACATGGACCTGGGCAAAGTGGTGGAGTACGACTCCAACGGCAACGAGCTATGGTCGTTTCCGGGCAACGGCGTGTGGGGAGTGGAGCAACTGAAGAACGGCAATGTGCTGATTACCGACCGCGAGGGTGTGCGCGAGGTTACGCGGCGCGGCGATGCGGTGTGGAGCTGGAAGCCGGCCGACGCGCCCGGCTACACGTTTGCCAACCTGCAACAGGCGTGGCGGCTGCCGAACGGGAACACGGTCATCAATAGCTGGATGAACGAATGGAATGTGGCGCCCAAGGACATGGTGGGAACGCTGCAGGCCATCGAGGTGACCCCGGCCAAGCAGGTGGTGTGGGCGCTGGCGTCGTGGACGGAGCCCGCCAAGCTGGGACCGGCGACGACCATCCAGTTTCTGGATGAGCCTTCGGCGCCGGAGGATGTGCACTTCGGAGAGATCAAGTAGACAGAATCCCAAGTCTCAGAATCGAGACCTGGGGCACCCGCCGCTCAATGCAAGGATCCCAGGTCTCAGAATCGAGACCTGGGGCACCCCACTCCGTTGGACGCCCATCACGGATGGAGGTCGGTCTTGGCCAGCATGTTGAGGAACTGGCGTTGCGTGCATTGGTCGATGGCCTGAGCCACAAGCTTGCCCTGGCGGTCAAAGACGAAGGTTCTGGGAATCCCGTCGACGTGGAACTGCTTGGCGACCTTGCCTCCCGAGTCCAACAGGATGGGCGGGTGATAGTGGTAGTTCCACGAATTGACGGTGTTGAAGACCTTGAAGGTGCTTTCGTCGGTGATGGAGAGGACGATCAGCCCCTGGGGCTGGAAGTGGGTGTAGATCACGTCCAGGTTGGGCATCTCCAGCAAGCAGGGCGGACACCAGGTGGCCCAGAAGTTGACCACAACGATCTTGCCGCGGAGTTCCGAAAGAGCGTACTTCTTGCCAGTAAAGTCTTTGAGGGAGAAGTCGGCCTTTTGGATGTCCTCGTCGTTGGCGGCCAGTATCTGGCCGGCCTTGACGTAGAGAGGATCGGCCAGCGGCGTGGTGACGTTTTCGTAGCGCACCAGGCGGGCCAGGTCCATGTAGGGCATGGGCGGCTGGTCGTTCTTGGCCGGCACGGGCGACTGCGCCAGGGCTTGCGAAAGGGCATCGCCCACAGCCTGCAAAGCATCTGCGCCCTGATCGCCTTCGGTGACGAGGTGCGCGAGGGCGTCGGCGAGCTTGACCTTGGACGGGCCGGCGGGCAGCGCGCGGATGTCGGCGGCCAGCTTGACGGTGGCTGCGGGGCGCTGATCGTCGGAAAGGGAGCGAAGGTTGCCGATCTGCTTGTTAATGGCGGACTCGGAGGCCTGGGCATAAAGCAGAGGCGCGGCAAGAAGGACGGCGGCGGCAAGAAGAGTGCGCTGAATGGAGGTCATGGAGTCTCGCGGGTCAAATCGATTGAAGTTCTGAAGCTTTGCAAGGATTATATCGCGCGAGCTGAAGCCCCGGCCGGCGGCGGGTTTACTGGCGTGCGGGCTTGCGCAGCCGCTCGGCGACGGCGGCGACGATTCTTTGGTTGACTTCATCGATGGTGAGGTCGCCTTCAATGAGGACGACACGGGCGGGTTCACGGGCGGCGATCTCGCGGTATTTCTCGTAGACGCGGCAGTAGAAGGCGTCTGTCTCGGCTTCAAAGCGGCCTTCGTCGAGGCCGGACTGCCGGGCCATGCGGTGGTTGCGGCGGCGGGCGCGGGCCAGCGAGGATTCGAGGCTGGGCAGCAGAAGCAGGGTCAGGTCGGGCTGGAGGCCGGCGCAGAGGAGGCGGTGGAGTTCGAGCACGGGCGCGGAGCCGAGCTGACGGCCGCCGCCCTGGTAGGCTTCCGTCGAGTCGGTGAAGCGGTCGCAGAGGACGATCTTGCCGGCGGCAAGCGCGGGCTGGATGACCTCGGCGATGGCCTGGGCGCGGTCGGCGAACATGAGGGCCATCTCGGCCATGGGGGCCAGGCCGGCGGAGCGCGAGTCGAGCAGCAGGGCGCGAATGCGGTCGCCGATGGCGGTGCCGCCGGGCTGGCGGACGAGAACGATGTTGTTTCCATCCCAGGTCTCAGAAGCGAGACCTGGGGCAACCGGGGCATCCGGCTCTGGGCGAAGGGCACCCGGTTTGTGTTTCGTGAGCCATGCGGCCAGGCGCTCGATTTGGGTGGTTTTGCCGGAACCGTCGAGACCTTCGAGGGTGATGAGGAGACCGCGCGGCATGGGCTGAGTTTACCACTCCAACAAAGTTGAAGACGAGGCAGCGGTGATTGTGTTACAAGGGGTTAATCTCAAACGTCACCGGAGGCAGGCCCGCCGCGAGGGGCCGCTCCATTGGAGTTGAACGTGAATCTACGCACTCTTGCCAAACTTGCCTTCTGCGGCCTCGCTCTGGCCGCTCTGCCCTTGGCCAGCCGCCTGATGGCGCAAAACCTGACGCTGGAAGGCCAGACCGGCGGGTTTCTGACCCCCACGGCCTACGTCGTCTACACGGATAAGGGCCATACATTCTCCCACCCGGCCGTGGGCGTTCACTTCATCGACACCGCCAAGGTCATCGGCAATATTGAGACCTTTAGCGTCACCGAGGGTTTCGCTAACCGCGCCGAGGTCGGCTACACCCGCAGTGTGCATCAGCTCGGCGACAGCACCGTGCCCGCTCAGGGAGCCTTCAGCAACCTGTGGAATTTCGATGGAATGAACGTCTTTCACGGCAAGGTGGTGGGCATCAAGGATGGGCAGTTCGGGCCGTGGACGCCGGGCCTGGCGGCCGGCTTTGTGGTGCGCACGAACGACAAATTCGTGTCGGGTGAACTGGCGCAGCAGCTTGCCGCGCTGCAGGGAGCCTCTGTGCCTGCGAAATCTTATACCAACGGGGACCTGTACATAGCCGCGACCAAGACCTGGGCGCATCCGCCGCTGCCGTTCCTGCTGAACCTGGGCTGGAAGGCCACCAATGCCACGATCTTCGGCATCGGCGGGCAGAGCACGCGGTTTGGCGGACGGCTCTTTGGCGGACTGGGCATTCCGCTGCCCCTCGTCGCCGGAATCGTGGCGGTGCCGTCAGCGGGATTCACGCAGGAGCCGCACACGGCAGTCAACCTGGGCGCGATCTTGCCGCTTACCGGAGCGCATCTGCCCACGACTCTGGACTACGCCGTGCGCGTGACGCAGAGGGAACATCCACACTTTGCCTTCGACCTCGGCGTCGGGCAGGTGGCGGGGAATATCGGCACCGCGGTGCTGCCCACGGGCTATCCCCCGCCCAATCAGTACCTCGTGCTGCCGGTGAATCTCCAGGCGCGGCACGTGGTGGGCATGGGGCTGAGTTACCGCTACTGAGTGGAGAGGCTTTGAAGAATAGGCACGGCGCCGGCGCAACTTGCGCTGTCGGGAAGGGTTGATACCGGCGTAGAATGAATGCGCATTTGTTTTTGGGCCCCGTATGCAGTTTGTGTCGTCGCCAGCTTCCGCCGCGGCGGACCCGCGGGGGATCGCTCTCTTGCGGAGCTGCCGGAGGTGAACGGCCGGCGCCGGCGATGGCTGTGAGAATGGAGTAGCCTACCAAGCCCTGGCCCCGCGCGACGCAAGTCGCGTCCCCTCGTCGGGCCAGGCACGAAAGGATCGAGAGGGTCTTCCCATGAAAAAGCTTCTTTCTGCGCGCTGGTTCCTGCTGGCGCTTCTTCTCTCTGTCATCTCTGTGTCCTGCTACGCTCAAGTATTCATTCGGGTGGGGATTGCGCCGCCGCCGCTGCCCGTCTACGAGCAGCCCCCTTGCCCGGAGCCCGGCCTGATGTGGACGCCCGGCTACTGGGCCTACGACCAGGACAGCGGCTACTATTGGGTTCCCGGCACCTGGGTTCCCGCGCCCTCGCCCGGCCTGTTGTGGACGCCCCACTACTGGGGCTGGGAGAACGGAGTGTATGTCTTCCATCCCGGCTATTGGGGTGCGCACGTGGGCTACTACGGCGGCGTGAACTACGGCTTTGGCTACGGGGGTATCGGCTTTGCCGGCGGCGAGTGGCGCGGCGGAGTCTTTGCATATAACACCGCGGTCATGCATGTGGGCGTGGGCTTTCACTCGGTGTACGTAGACCGCGGAGCTGTGGACAGAGGCTACGTCGCCAGGGACAGCCATGTGGGCTATAGCGGCGGTCCGGGCGGCATTCACCACGACCCGACGCCGGGCGAGGGAATCGCCAGCCACGAGCATCATCAGGGCCCGACCAACGTTCAGACGCAGCACCAGGGCGGCGCAAAGGCCGATCCCGGCTCCTGGTCCTCGCATAACGGAGGGAAGCCGTCGAATCCGGGCGTGGGCCGGCCGATTCAGGGCGGGTCGACCACGCGCTCGACTTCTACCACGACCTCAACATCGACTTCGACCACGCACTCCGCCTCCAGCTCCACGACAACCACCAGCGGCGGAACTGGTACGCACGCCGGTGGCACTACACCGGGAGCGGGTGCTGGAACGGGTACGCACGCCGGCGGCACTACGCCAGGCGCCGGTACGGGTACAGGCACACACACGGGCAGCGGGGCAACGCCGGGCACGGGCACCGGCGCGAACTTGGGCGCCGGGACACATCTGCAGGGGCCGAATCCGCCGAGGATCGGCGGCACGACTGGCGGTACGACGGGCGGAACAACCGGAGGCACGGGCACGAACCTGGGCGCCGGGACGCATCTGCAGGGGCCGAACCCGCCCACCGGTCTGGGCACTACGCCTTCCACCGGCGGCGGCACGGCCGGCACGGGCACGCACGTGGGCACTGGGTCCAGCGGAAGCTTGTCCACTGGGAGTTCCTACAGAGGCTCGGGGAACACGCCGCCAACGATCACTAATCCCAATGCGGGTAGCGGGACGACATTGCCGAACACAGGCAAACCGCCAACGCTGCCGGGTGCTGGGAGCGGCACGCATGGACCGACGACTGGCGGGGTCACTACTCATGGACCGACGACCGGCGGGGCCATCAACATGAACACCGGCGGGGGTGGGACGACCACGCACGGACCGACGACTGGCGGTGTTACGACACATGGGCCGACAACCGGAGGGGCCACCATGCAGACGCACGGGCCGACGACCGGCGGGGCCATGAACATGAACA
>JBEKCX010000171.1:0-6068 GCA_050014655.1 Occallatibacter sp.
AAATGTTGCACAATGAATCAGTTGGCCGTGCCTTGGCAGGTCAAGAGAACGATGCCCGCAAATCGTCACAAGCCGGACCTTTGGAAGGCAGATATTGCCAAATCCGTAGACATGTTCAACGAGTGGTTTCTGCAATTCGCCCCCAAGACCTTCCGGGAGAGCCGAGATCGGGCAACCTTTGAAGTGGCCTCCGCGTTGGCTCAGACTGGGTTTCTGAGGAACCTGAACCCGGAAATCCTGGCCTCTCATCCCGAGTTTCTGCCGGTCCTGCGAATGACGACCTGTCCGCCAATCGCGCGGGACAGGCTGATCGGTCTGGCGGGAGTTCCCCCAAACCTTGTAAAGAGCATGGAGCTTGAGCACGCGACCCCGCCGCAGATGAGCGACGAGGCGCTCCAGCAAGGTTTGGCCAAGATTGCGCAGATTCTGCGGCGGTTGGCGGACCTGGACATCCTGGTTTGGTTGGAAGCGGATAGGGAGCCGGGAGAAGGGGAAGTTGAACGAGCAGCTACGGTGATCGCAGACAGGTTGTGCGGCGCGGTGGCTGATCCGACTATCCGCAATGCGCAGGAGCGCCGCCAGCTTCATGCTATCGCCACTTGGCTTGAGGCCAAGGGATATGCCCGGCTGGGCCAGGACAAGACGGTTCGATTCCGCGAGATGCCTGCGGGCACTTTTGCCTTCCGCGTCAACGTGCCGGTCACGGTTGGAGCGAGCGGTTCCGTCAATATTCCCGCCGACGTGGCGGTGGCTGCCCTTGGATCGAAGGCTGGAACCTTGCCGGTTCTGATAGAGGCCAAGTCGGCAGGTGACTTCACGAACGTAAATAAACGCCGCAAGGAAGAAGCGGTCAAGATGGACCAAATCAGGAA
This sequence comes from Occallatibacter sp., assembly GCA_050014655.1. Taxonomy (GTDB): domain Bacteria; phylum Acidobacteriota; class Terriglobia; order Terriglobales; family Acidobacteriaceae; genus Telmatobacter. The sequence goes on from JBEKCX010000171.1 coordinate 873, forward strand.
GACCTATGGGAAGCGTGCCCAATTTGCACTCTTCCTGTGCGGCTATTTCGACAGTGGGTATCTGGGTTACGAGGCCGCTGAGGGCATAGACTGGGTTTGGGAACATCGGATCGACGATCTCGCCAAACTGGGGTTGTGATGACGCTCCTCGAATTGGAACAGAGCCGGAGAATCCTTCAAGAGCGCTGCGACGGTGAACGCACGCAACTAGAGCGGAATCGCCTCGGCCAGTTCTCGACCCCATTTGATCTTGCAGTCGCAGCCGTGCGCGAGTCCTTGCGGTACCTGGGAAACGACAGCCCCGTGCATTTTCTCGACCCGGCATTTGGAACCGGCGCATTCTATTCCGCGCTTCGCCAGGAGTGCGATGGACGGGTGGCAAGCGCGCATGGCTTCGAGATCGATTCCCATTACGGCGCGCCCTCAATGCAGTTGTGGAGGAACACGGGGCTTGATCTGCGGATCGCGGACTTCATTCGCGCCGATAGAAAGTCGATCTCGGCCAACCTGCTCATCTGCAATCCTCCCTACGTGCGCCATCACCATCTGAACGCGAACGATAAGGCGTACTTACGCCAGACGATGAGCCAGCTTGGCTTTCAGGTGAGTGGCTTGGCCGGACTGTATTGCTACTTCATGCTTCTTGCACACGAGTGCCTTGCTCCGGGCGCGGTTTCGGCATGGCTTGTGCCAAGCGAGTTTATGGATGTAAATTACGGCGACGTGCTCAAACAGTACTTGCTTGAACGAGTAAGCCTGCTGCGTGTTCATCGGTTCGATCCCAATGAGGTACAATTCACAGACGCGCTGGTTTCATCCGCCGTCGTCTGGTTTAGGAATGCGAAGCCGAGACCTGAGGATGAGGCTACGTTTTCCTTCGGCGGCTCCATTGACCGCTCTGCGCGGCAGACAAAGCGAACGCTTTCGACCCTTGCGCTGGAGCCCAAATGGACGCGGCTCGCCGAGCCTGTCGCGCCAATGCTCGTTCATAACCCCAGGGTTGCTCTTGGCGATATATTCTCCATCAAACGAGGGATTGCGACCGGGGACAATGGTTTCTTTATCGTCTCGGAGCAACAAGCGCAAGAACTCGGTTTCTCTCGTCAATTCCTGCGTCCCATTCTGCCGAGCCCGCGCTACCTGAGGGCGGAAGAGATTCATGCGGATAAAGACGGAATGCCAATGATCGATAAGAAACTGTTTCTGATAGATTGCCGTGTCGATGAAGAAGAATTGAGCCGGCGAGACCCGGCTTTGTTCAAGTATTTGAAGGCGGGAGAATCGAGCGTGGCGAATGGATATATCTGCCGCTCGCGGTCTCCGTGGTACTCGCAGGAATTGCGTCCACCGTCTCCGTTCTTATGCACCTATATGGGCAGGGCCGGATCGGAGACGCAACAGACTTTTCGCTTCTTTCACAACCATTCCGCTGCCACCGCCGCAAATGTATATCTGCTGCTATACCCGCACCCCGGACTGCGCAACGCGATTGAATCTCCGGGCGTAGCCGAACGTTTGTTTGATCTACTGCGGAGGATTCCCATCGAGAAGATGACTGGCGAAGGCCGGGTTTATGGTGGCGGCCTGCACAAACTGGAGCCCAGAGAACTCGCCAACGTGCCCATGGACGGCATCAAGGATGTTCTTCCTTGCCTGACTCTCAAGTCCGCGCAAATGCACTTTGCGTATGCAGGCACAGCCGAAAACGCGGCGGCTTTGGCGAGTTGATCCTCCGGAGCTTCCGCATGGCCTTGCGCCCCGGCGCGTACATGACGCCTCAGCAACTCTTCCCCGGCGGCGGGCGGTCCACATCACGATTGTTCGTCATGAGATTGGCCATTACTCGATATTCTTGAGGTCGATTCCCAACTGCTGGCACTTCTTGTAAAGATGGCTGCGTTCCAGGCCCAGTGCCTTGGCGGTTTGCGTAATGTGCCGGTTGTGCCGCTCCAGCTCTTTCAGCACCTCCGCCCGCTCAAAGTTCAGCACCCGCTCGGCCAGCGCGCCGCCGGAATCGGTGCTGGACGCGCCGGCCGCAACCGTTGCACGATTGGCGTGCGCGTCAGGCAGCGCGAGATCGACGGCCTCGGCGTCGACCTGCGCGCCGGCCAGCAGCAGCAGCCGCTCCACCACGTTGCGCAGCTCGCGAATGTTGCCCGGCCACGCGTACCGTTTGAGCGCGTCGATAGCGGACTCGGCGAAGGGGACGGGCTTCCAGCCGTTCTGCGCGCTCACCTGGCGGGCAAAGTGCTCCACGAGAGCGGGCAGGTCTTCGGTGCGCTGGCGCAGCGGGGGCAGCGCGACGGGGAAGACGACGATGCGATGGTAGAGATCGCGCCGGAAGCCGCCGGATTCGACCAGTTGCTCGAGATTGCGATGCGTCGCCACCACCACGCGCACATCCACGGTGGTGGGCTTCTCCGCGCCGATGCGCTCTACCTCGCCCTCCTCCAGCACGCGCAGCAGCTTGGCCTGCATGGCCGGCGGCATGTCGCCGATCTCATCGAGGAAGAGCGTGCCGCGATGCGCCTGCTCGAACTTGCCGGTGTGGCGCTGCGCCGCGCCGGTGAAGGAACCTTTCTCGTGCCCGAAGAGTTCGCTCTCGATCAGCTCGGCGGGAACGGCCGCGCAGTTCAGCGTGACAAACGGCCCCGCCGCCCGGTTGCTCTTCTCGTGCAGGGTGCGCGCCACAAGTTCCTTGCCCGTGCCGGTCTCGCCGTAGATGCAGATGCGCGCCTCGCTCAAGGCCACGCGCTCAATCTGCGCCATCACCCGGCGCATGGTTTCGCCGGTAAACACCAGCGTGTGCTTGCCGACGCGGGCGCGCAGGTCCTGATTCTCGGTTTCCAGGCGGGTGAGCTTGAGCGCGTTTTCTACCGTGACCAGCAGCTTCTCGGTGGAGAGCGGCTTCTCAAGAAAATCCAACGCGCCCAGCCGGGTTGCCTTCACGGCCATCTCGATGTGCGCCTGGCCGCTCATCATCACCACCGGCGCGGCGACTCCGGCCGTCTTCAGGTCTTCAAGCAGCGCCAGCCCGTCGCGGCGGGGCATCACCACGTCGCTGAGGATCAGGTCGAAGGGCTGGGTGCGGGCCAGCTCCAGCGCGCGCGCGGCGTTGTCGCAAACCACGGCCTCGTGGCCCGCCAGCCGGAAGGCGCGGGAGAGCGAAGCCAGCGTATTGGCCTCGTCGTCGACGATGAGAATCTTTGCCTTGGCGCTCATGATTTCGCCTCGCCCGCCTTGGGCAGTGTAATCACAAACGCAGTGCCGCCACCCGTCCGGCTCTCCACCGCGATGGCGCCACCGTGGTCGGCGACTACCGACTGCACAATCGCCAGTCCCAGCCCGGTGCCGTGCTCCTTGGTTGTGTAGTAGGGGGTGAACAGCCGCTCGCACTCCTCCGGCGTCATGCCCTGGCCCGTATCGGCCACGCGCAGTTCCACTGTTTCACCCTTTGGTTGAGCGCTGAGAGTAAGCGTCCCGCCCTCCGGCATCGCGTCCATGGCGTTCAGGACCAGGTTGCTCAGCGCCCGATGCAGCAGTTCGGGATCGGCGTCGAGCGGCATGGGCTGTGTGGAGAGCCGCACATCGAAGCGAATCTTCGCGGCATCCTGACCAGCCGCGGCGCTCTGCCCGGCCCCGCTGCCCGCCGCTTCGTACAGCGACCGCACGCGCTCAATCGCGTCCCGAACGTCGATGCGCTCCAGCTCCGGTTTGGGCATCTTGCTGAAGTCGCTGAAGCGGCCAATGATGGTTTTCAGGTTGGCGATTTCCATGCCCAGGGTCGCGGTGCTCTCTCGGAAGACCTCGTCGAACTCGGCCTCCGGCAGTTGCCGCGCCCGTGCCAGGTTTTCGACCGTGAGTTGCAAGGGAAACAGTGGATTCTTGAGTTCGTGCGCCAGCCGCCGGGCCAGTTCGCGCCAGGCGGCGACGCGCTCGGTCTGCACCAGGCGCTCGCGCTGGCTGGCCAGTTGGGCCGTCATGTGATTGAAGCTGCGCGCCAGCACGCCAACCTCGTCGCGCCCGCCCTCCGGCACGCGCGTCTCCCAGTTGCCGCCGGCTACCTCTTCCGCCGCGGCGGCCAGCCGCTCGATGGGCCGCGAGACCCGCGCCGCGATCCACAGGCTGCACAGAATGGCGAACAGAATCCCCGCCGCTGCCACGCCGTAAGCGATGGCGCGAATGTGCTGCTGCGCCTGAACCAAGCCGGCACGCGAGATGGTCACGGTAAGCACCGCCATCACGCTGCCTGATCCGTCCTTGAGGGGAATCGCAGTTGCGCTCACGCTGTCTTCGCGGCGGGCGGTGAGGTAGAGGATTCCGCTGGCCTGCAGTCCGCTCTGGCGGGCGGAGTCGATCAGAGACTGATAGCGGGCAGCGCCGGCGACTTCGCCGCTGGCACTCACCAGGCGCCTGGGATCGAATGGCGTGGGGCTTGACGCAGGAGCCGCTGCCGTTTGAGTTCCGTCCGGATTCTGATTCGCGCCGGCATCGCTGTACAGGCAGATTTGCATCCCCGGCGCAACCGCCAGATCGGCCAGAAAGCTCTGGTCGAGGCGTTTTCCGCCCACCAGGCGGACAGGCGGCCCGGAGGCCGACTCGCCGCGGCGAACCGGGCGCACGGCAAAGAGACCGAGAGCCGTGGTTCCATCAGGCAACTCTTCCTCCTTGAGAAACGTCGCCTGTGCTGCGGTTGAGGCGGGCTCCGGATAGCCAAAGCGCGCCGGCCACTGGGCCGAGCTGACGATCTTTCCGTCAGGCCCCACAATCTCGAGAAAATCGAGTTGCGCATCCTGCGCCAGGGTTTGCGCTTCGTTCAGATAGGGAGACGCATCGCCCGACTGAGCCAGCTCGAAGGCCATCGTGCGCATCCGCTCACTGGCGGCAATGCGGTCCACTGCAGCGGCCACCTCCGCCGAGCGGTGCTGGAACTCGCGCTGGAACTGGCTGACGAAGAGCGCCGTCTCCTCTTGGTCGCGCTGCTCGAAGACCATGCGAATGCGCACCAGAACCGTCCACGCCACCGCCGCCACGGCAGCCGCCACGGTGAGCGAGAAGAGCAGCAACAGCTTCTGGCGCAAGCTCATGGCGCATCCTCAAGGGAAACGTCGCCCAGCAGCGGCGCGCCATCGGGACTCAGCCGCAGGTCGCGCACCCGGCCCCCGGCGGCCCAGGCGCGGGGAAGATAGAGCAGCG
>JBEKCX010000172.1:0-6067 GCA_050014655.1 Occallatibacter sp.
TGTCGGGGTATCTTGCTTGTGAAACGCTACTGCTTAGTGGGTTGAGCAGCGGCAATAACTCCAAGGTACCTGACGAAAGCAGATCGAATGGCAGCACCCGGTCGCTCGATGTAGGCTGAAAATGAGGAATGCCATTCAGCAGGCGCACTCGACCCCTAAGGATGCATGTCGCTTCCTTATCGAAGGCGTTCGGAAGATACCTCTCGGAAGTGGAAGATTCGATCAGTGCCCGGTAATCAAAGTCCATCTCAGTGGAAAATCGCTGAGTGATCCAATCGAGGTTTTTCCCGGCGAAAGAAGCAAATCCCTTATTGGTTGTCGAGAAAAATGTTCTCCCACTCGGGATGTAAATCGAATGTTCCACCCGAAGCGGGCCAAAGTCTACTCGTTTATCGGTCCAACTCCGATCAATTGCATTAAACCTGAATTCTTCAGGATTTGGTCCTATGAAATCGTTGTATCTTTGAGAGAATTCGCTGCCAAATTCAACCGTAAAAAAGTGGTTGTCGTCTATATGTTCCAAGACAACATCGAATTGAACAGATTCGTAAGTTATGCGAAATGCTTGTCCGCGCCATGCATCCATTGGAAACCGTTCAATGAATTGCCCTTCGATTTCCTTACGAAACTCATCGAAAGACTTCCTGCGCGCAAGCATACCGTTTTCTATCTCAGGTACAACTTGCCCAAAGAAAAACGCCAACTTGCACAACAAGCTCTTCCCACTCGATTGCGGGCCGATGAGGACGGTAATGTTGCCAAACTCCAGCTCAGCTTCTTTGATGACAGCGAAGTTCTTTACTGTCAGTTTTCGCATCCCGTCCTCCTCTGTCAAAAAACATACTGCAATCCATTATTTCTTGCACGGATATGCGTCTGAAAGGGCTAACATAACCAACAACGAAATGTCATTGTGCAACTTATTTGGATGGTCATTTAGATACTTCACGACAACCATCGCTATTTCGTGCAAGGTAACGTTGCTGGGCAGACATACCGGCGAAGGATTGTTCCCATGAAGCCTGGTGTTGGATTCGTCCCATTCTTCAAAGACATCCATCGCACCACTTAAATATCCCAAGCAGTGACCTTCGTATCCAAACTCTAACGCAGACTTCGTGGTTACATCTGGATGCATTGTGACAACCTGGCATTCCTTGAGCAGTAGTTCTCCTGTGCGCTCAGCAGCCTGTGAATAAGCCGCACGAGCTGACAGTAAAAGCGAAGAAACGAGCACAAATAACGCAATACGCTTCATACAGATGACTCCTTTGGAAGATTCTGTGCATTTGCTATTGTGTACTTGTTGCTAGTAACAAGCAACACAAATGTTTACCGTCCGAACCGCTGCTTGCCGCCCATGCCCATGGCGCCGAGGCCGCCGCGCATCATGTTGCGGGCCAGGCCGCCCTTGCCCATCTGCTTGAACACCTTGGCCATCTGGGCGTATTGGCGGAGGAGCTGGTTTACGTCCTGCACCTCGGTCCCGCTGCCCCTGGCGATGCGCTTGCGCCGCGAGCCGGAGATGATCTCGTGGTTCCGGCGCTCCAGCGGGGTCATGGAGTTGATGATCGCCTCCAGGCGCACGAACTGCTTTTCATCCACCTGCTTAGACGCCTGCTGCAGCCCGGCGAAGGGGCCGACGGAAGGCAGCATCTTGAGGATCGACTCCATCGAACCCAGCTTCTTGATCTGGCGCAACTGGTCGCGGAAGTCCTCGAGCGTGAAGCCGTCGCCGAGCAGCGCCTTCTTGGCGAACTCCTCGCTCTTCTTGCGGTCGAGGGTGGATTCGGCCTTCTCGATGAGCGACATCATGTCGCCCATGCCCAGGATGCGGCCGACGATGCGGTCGGGATGGAAAGGCTCGAAGGCGTCGGGCTTCTCGCCCACGCCGATGAACTTGATGGGCTGGCCGGTGACGTGACGGATGGAGAGCGCCGCGCCGCCGCGGGCGTCGCCGTCCATCTTGGTGAGGATGACGCCCGTCAATCCAAGACGAGAATGAAAGTCCTGCGCGGAGTTGACGGCGTCCTGGCCGGTCATGGCGTCGGCGATGAAGAGAATCTCCGAGGGGTTGAGGAGTTTCTTCAGGCGCTCCATCTCGGTCATGAGCTCTTCGTCGATGTGCAGGCGGCCGGCGGTATCGACAATGAGCGTATCGCAGCCCAGGATGACGGCCTCGCGGCGCGCCTCCTTGGCCAGGCGCTCGACTAGCGCCGAACCGGCGGGCTCGCCCTTCTGGTCGCCCTCGTAGAGCTTGGCCTCAGCGGCCTTGGCGACGATCTTGAGCTGCTCGCGCGCGGCGGGGCGGTAGACGTCGACCGAGACCAGAATGGGCCGGTGGCCGCCCTTCTTCAACCACGCGGCCAGCTTGCCGCTGGTGGTGGTTTTGCCGGAGCCTTGCAGGCCGGCCATGAGAATGACCGAGGGTGGCTGCGAGGCGAACTTGAAGCGGGCCGTGTCTTTGCCGAGCAGTGCGATCAACTCGTCGCGAACGATTTTGACCACCTGCTCGGAGGGCGAAAGAGCGGTGAGGACTTCCGTGCCGATCGCCTTTACGCGAATATGCTCGATCAGGTCGCGGGCGACGTTGAGGTTGACGTCGGCTTCAAGCAGGGCGACGCGAATCTCGCGCAGGGCTTCGGCGATGTTTTCTTCGGTGAGCGTGCCCTGGCCGCGGAGGCTCTTGAAGGCGCGCTGGAGTTTCTCGGTGAGGTTTTCAAACATAGGTCAAGCTCAAGTGTATCGCGGCGGCGAGCTGGGTGAGGATTCGCGCCGTCCCACCCTTTTGTCCGCCGCGGCGGACGAAAGGATGGGGCACGGGGAGTTTGCAGGGAACAGAGAATCGTTACTCCGCCGGCGCGACAAGGTATTGCTCCAGCTTGCCGCCTGGATAGGTGTAGGTGGTGAGTTCGAGCTTCTTGCCGGGGTAGACGATCTCGAAGGCGCGGAATGTCATTCCGCCGCGCAATTCCTCGTGAGTCTGGCGGAAGGTGAGCGGCTCGCCCAGCGGCGCGAGGCTCGATTGGAAGTCGGCCAGGGCTTCGGCGGTGAAGTAGTCGCTCAGGTTGGGGGCGAGCAGGGCGCGGTCGATGCGTCCGGCCTGCAGGTCGTGGAAGATGGCGAGAGCCTGCTTTTCCGGCTCGGTCGTTGCGGCGGCGAGGACGGCGGGCGCGGCCAGACGGGCGATGGTGGTGGCCGCGCCGACAGCGTCCTGGTTGGTGAGCACGGCTACGGCCACGCCGTCATCCACCAGGACTTGGTTGTCGGAGACAAAGCCGGAGACCTCGCCCGAATGCTCGATGGAGCGATGGCCGTTGCGGTCTCTGACCCCGACGCCAAGGCCGTACTGGGTGCCCTTGCCGTCTTTGAGCTTGACCTCGGTGAACATCTGCTTGTAACTCTCCGTCTTGAGGATGGATTGCGCGATCAGGCTCTCATCCCAGAGGGCCAGGTCGTGGGCGGTCATGGCCAGCTCGCCGGCGGCAAACATCCAGCCCCGGCCTTCCTTGGGGGCGACGCGCAGGGGGCCGAGGGCGTGGCGATAGTAGGCTGTGGCGTCGTCCTGTGTAAGCTTGAACTCGTCGGAGTTCCAGACGGAGTTCATGCCGAGGGGGCGGAGGATGCGGCGGGTCAGCAGGTTCATAAGCGGCTGGCCGGAGACGGTCTCGACGATGCGGCCGGCGATGACGTAGTTGGTATTGGAATACTGCCACTGGGTTCCAGGCTCGAAGTCGAGAGGCTTCTTGGCCCAGGTGTCGAGGATCTGCTGGGCGCTCTCGGGCGCGAGCATGGGGGTCATCACGTAGTCCTCGGGCCAGTAGTCCCGGTAGCCGGAGGTGTGGGAGAGGATCTGGCGGATGGTGACCTCATTGCCGCGGGTAAGACCGGGGACGTACTTGCCCACCGCATCGTCGAGGGAGAGCTTTCCGTCTTCCTGGAGGAGCAGGATGGCGGCGGCGGTGAACTGCTTGGAGATGGAGCCGATGGAGTAGCGCATCTCCGGCGTGGCGGGGACGGCGGGCGCGGTCGCAGTGGCAAGGCGGGCGCTGCCGTAAGCGTGAGTGTAGACGAGCTTGCCGCCCTTGACGACGGCGATCGAAGCCGAAGGGACGCCGGTCTGCTCGAGAACCTGAGTTGCGATGCGGTCTATGCCGGCGCGCAGGGCGGGGTCAATGGTCTCGACCGTTTGCGCAGGAATTTGGGCGAGCGCGTGCGCGGCGGCAAGCAACAGGACTAATATGGTGTGCGGAATTGCGGAACAGGAAAACTTCTCCAGGTATTTCATTGAGCGCATTCTCCCGGCGATAGTCTCGCGCATACGAGACTAAGGTATCAGCCGGGCCCTGGGCGCATCAGGCCGGCAGAGGCGCGAAGGGAAGCCGGGTCGCAAGGCAAGCGGACAGGAGGGTTGCATGGATCGGCTGATCGAGGGGCACAAGCGGTTTTCGGCTGAGGTGTTTCCGGGCAGACGCAAGGAGTTCAAACTGCTGGCGGAGGGACAGCGCCCGGAGTGTCTGTTCATCACCTGCTCCGACTCGCGGGTGGTGCCGGATCTGATCCTTGGCATGGCGCCGGGGGATCTGTTCATTGCGCGCAATGTGGGCAACGTGGTGCCGGTGGTCAGTCACGATGTGGACGGGGTGACGGCAACCATCGAGTACGCCGTCGAGGTGCTCAAGGTGAACAGAGCGATCGTTTGCGGGCACTCCGACTGCGGAGCCCTGAAGGCGGCGCTGGACCGCAAGGAGCTGGAGAACCTGCCCAAGGCGCGGCGCTGGCTGAGCCACGTGGAGGCGGCCTTCTCGCATCGCCAGCCGCAGAACCCGGCCGATGGGGAGCACGCGGAACTGGCGGCGCTGATCCGGGGCAACGTGGTGGCGCAACTGTGGAATCTGCGCGCGCAGCCGTCGGTGGCGCGGGCGGTGGTCGAGGGGCGGCTCACCGTCCATGGGTGGTACTACGACATTCTTACCGGCCGCATCGAGCAGTACGACGAGCAGATGCGCAGGTTTTTGCCCCTGGTGGGATGAGGTTGGGAGGATAAGAGGAATCAACCCGCATTTCTCACAAGGAGCGTCAACGAATTTGTAGCGCCGGCCTCCTGGCCGGCTGTAGCGTGGGTCTCCGGACCCACGCCGGAGGCCGTTTGCTCCGTCACGGTGTGTGTAAACGGCATGAATGAACGAGGCTTTGCTCTGGCGGCGAGGACGCCGCCAGTACAGCCGACCAGGAGGCCGGCGCTACAGAGCGTCGATCTGGCCGTGAGAAATGCAGGCTAGGGAATCATTTGCGGCCGGCAATGGCGCAATCTACCAGAACGGATGTCCGAAGTAGCTGAGCAGCGAAAGCGCAATCAGCCCGGCGCCCAGCAGCGCCTGCAGTCCTGAGACGGAGCGCAGCCAGCCGCGGGCGCGGACATCGAATTCGCGCGGCTGAAGCATGCGAATCCACTGGCCGCCATTGAACCCCTCGACGCCCAGCGTGAAGATGCTCATCAGGCTGAAGAAGAAGGCTGACAGAAGCGCTTGCATCTCCTGTCTCAGCCTGCGCCTCAGCCTGCGCCATGCCGCTGAGCCGCCGGCATTCGCAGCCTTCATCGGTTCGGACCGCGGAGGAACCACGGTGATTCGGGATGCGCGCTCCTGCGGCCCGCCGCCGGCGCTGCTCTTGCCGCCGGCGATCAGGTACAGACCGGCCCCTTTCATCTCAAAGTGCAGCGCGCTCCAATAGATGAGCGTGCAAAGCGCGCACAGCCATCCAACGATTACCAGTGGACGCAACGGATCGGCTCCCCACGCGCACGTGAAGTCGAAGAGCAGCCACTGCAACGGATTCTCGCCGTGACGGTGATACGCCCGGTTCACCTCTCGTCCCGGCTGCTCAAAGCCCGCATCCTCCAGAGCGTTCCTCAGGCTGACTATGGGTTCCGGGTCGTCGATGTAGCGCAGGTTTGCCAGGTGCTGAGCCGTTCCGATCAACGAAGGCGCGGAACCTTCCGTGGGTTGATACAGGACGCCCTTCAAATCCGCATTCTGAAGCTGAGTGCCGGCAAGAGCCGCGTCCT
>JBEKCX010000173.1:0-6023 GCA_050014655.1 Occallatibacter sp.
TACGCATTGCCGGGGTTGTGGTCGCCGATCCAGCCCAGGTTCACCTCCCAGTGCCGGTTGCCGGGCGTGCCGGGGTCGTCGGTGATGAACGGCGGCCCTCCCTGCGCACGACTGAGGGCCGCGCCCAGGATTGGCACAAGTAGAAGAAGCAACTGAAGGAGCCTGCGCATTCGAATGGCTGGAGTTCTCCGTCGAAATCGAATCCCAAGAATGGGGAATCGTCTACTCCTACACTAACCCGGCCTTCAGGCGCCGTGCCCCGAGTCCGGATTGTCGAAGCGGGTGTACTTGCCAACCCAGTTCAGAGTAACGGTGTCGGTGGGGCCGTTACGCTGCTTGGCCACGATGATCTCCGATTTGGCCTTGTCGGCTTCGCTCATCTCCTCGTCGTGCTTGTAATAGGACTCGCGATGGATGAAGGCCACCAAGTCGGCATCCTGCTCGATGGAGCCGGACTCGCGCAGGTCGCTGAGCAGCGGGCGCTTGTCGTCCTTGCGCTGCACGCCGGCGCGGGAGAGCTGCGACAGGGCCACCACCGGAACATTCAGCTCCTTGGCCAGCCCCTTCAAACCGCGGGAGATGGCCGAAACCTCCTGGGTGCGATTCTCGTAGCTCCTCTTGCCGGACGACGGCACCGTGGCCGACATCAGTTGAAGGTAATCGACCACGACCAAGTCGAGGCCGCCGTGAGTCTGCCTCAGGCGCCGCGCCTTGGCGCGCATCTCGGCCAACGAGATACCGGCCGTGTCGTCGATGAAGATCCTTGCTTCGACCAGTTGACTCAATGCATTCTGCAGCTTTTCATGGTCTTCGCGGCCCAAAAAGCCGGTTTGCAGCTTGCGCTGGTCTACCCACGCCTGCGAGGCCAACATGCGGCGCAGCAGCGCCTCCTTGCTCATCTCCAGGCTGAAGACGGCCACGATGGCATTGTGGCTGACGGCCGCGTTCTGAGCGATGTTGATGGCCAGGGCGGTCTTGCCCATCGAGGGCCGGGCGGCGATGATGATCAACTCGCCTTTTTGCAGGCCGCTGGTCAGGCGGTCGAGTTCAGTGAAGCCGGTGGCCAGGCCGGTGACTTCGCGGCTCTGTTTGTAGAGGTTGTCGATGGTCCCGAAGGAGTGCCGTACAATCTGGTCGAGCGGCTGCAAGCCGTGGGTGATGCCTTTCTCGGTGACCTCCATCAGTTGCGACTCGGCGGCGTTCAGGACTTCGAGGGCGGATTCGCCCTGATCGGCGGCGCGTGCGATAGCCATCGAACAGATGCCCATCAGCTTGCGCAGCAGGCTCTTGTCCTTGACGATGCGGATGTACTCCTCGATGACCGGACGGCGGGGCAAACCCTCAGTGAGCGAGGCCAGGTAAGCCACGCCGCCGACGGTCTCGATCTCCTTGGAGCGTGCCAGTTCGTTCGACAGGGTGACGATATCAACGGCGTGCTGGGAGTCCATCAACTCGCTCATGCGCAAGAAGATGCGGCGATGGGAGTCGAGCGAGAAGTCGTCGGCTGCGAGCTGCTCGGCGGCCTCCGAGTGGGCGGCATTGTCGAGCAGAATGGCGCCCAGAATGGTCTTCTCGGCGTCGATGTTCGCGGGCAGTCCGGCTTCCAGAGTCAGATCGGGGATGGTGGCCATATCTGACGAGTCTAGGCCCAAGCGGGGCTGTGCGGAATGCGCCTGGATTTGGAAATTGAGGAAAAGGCGTCAAGAATGCAAACCTGCCGGGGACCCGCCGCCCGCAGCCCGCGAACGATACACTGGATCAAGGAACCTTCCCACCTGGACTTGCCGCGTGCAGCCGCTCCTCGCCAACCTGAATCCCGCCCAGCGCGTCGCCGTCGAGGCCACGGAAGGCCCACTGCTCATCCTGGCCGGAGCCGGCTCGGGCAAGACCCGCGTCATCACCAGCCGCATCGCCTGGCTGATCCAGGAAAAGGCCGTGGCTCCCGACTCCATCCTTGCCGTCACCTTCACCAACAAGGCCGCCGGCGAGATGGGAGAGCGCGTCGAACAGCTCCTCGGCCACGCCTCCCTGGCAAAGCCTTTAATCTCAACATTCCACTCTTTTTGCGTGCGGGTTTTGAGGCGCGACATCGAGGCCCTCAAAGTGGGCAATGAAGGCCTCACCCGCTCCTTTGCCATCTACGACGAGAACGACCAGGAGGCCATTGTCAAGCAGATCATGCGCCGCATGGGGCTGGACACCAAGCAGCTTACGCCGCGCGCGGTCCTGGGCCGCATCTCCTGGGCCAAGAACCACATGATCGATCCGCAGGAGTTCTACCTCGCCTCCAAGGATCCCAACAGCGAGCGCATCGCCCACATCTTTCAGGGTTACCGGGCCGAGCTGCGCAAGAACAACGCCCTGGACTTCGACGACCTGCTGCTGGAAGCCGTGCGGCTGCTCAAGGCCTCCGGCGAAGCGCGGGAACGCTACCAGCGGCGCTACCGCTATCTACTGGTAGATGAGTACCAGGACACCAACCGCCCCCAGTACGAACTGATGAAGCTGCTGGCGGGCGAAGCCAAAAACGTCTGCGCCGTCGGCGACGAGGACCAGAGCATCTACTCCTGGCGCGGCGCCGACATTCGCAACATTCTTGAATTCGAGAAGGATTTCCCCAACGCCCGCATCGTCCGCCTTGAGCAGAACTACCGCTCCACGCAGATCATTCTGGAGGCCGCCGGAGCCGTCGTCGCCAACAATGTCCTCCGCAAGGGCAAGAAGCTGTGGACCGACCGCCAGGGCGGAAGCCCGATCGGCTTTTACGAGGCCCCGGACGGCGAGAACGAAGCCCTCTTCGTTGCCGACCGCATTCAGAAGTTTCTCCGCCAGGCGGACTCCGGCGAAGTGGAGAATCCTGGAGGGGCGCGCTGCGCCGTTCTTTATCGCACCAACGCGCAGTCGCGGCTGTTCGAGGAGGCGCTGCGCCGCTACAACATTTCCTACACCATGGTCGGCGGCTTCAGCTTTTACGAGCGCGCCGAGATCAAGGACCTGCTTGGGTACCTGCGGCTCATTCGCAACCCGCACGACTCCATGGCCTTGCAGCGCGTGATCAACGTCCCGGTTCGCGGCATCGGCAAAACCACGCTGGAAACTCTGGAGCGGCTGGCGCTTGAAACCGGCGCTTCCACCTGGGACGCACTCGGCGTTGCCATCGCCAACCGGCTCCTCTCCAACCGCGCTCTGATTGCCGTCGAGTCCTTCCGCCAGCTCATCCTCGACGCCCAAGCCATGATGGACCCCGACTTTGCCGGCAAGCTCTCGGCGGACGGGTCGCAGGAAGTGGAGGCCGATACCGGCTTCGAGTTCGGCGCGGCAACCGACTCCGCCAGCCCCGATGCAGCCAGCGCCGAGTCTGCAGCGGGCTTCGAGTTCGGCGGCGGGGCACCGCGCGTTCCGTCCGCTGCGGCGGGGAGACCTGGAAGTCCAGTTCCACCCAACTCCGATTTTGAATCGGACGCGGAAGAGGCTGCGGAAGACGAAAAGGGGCAAGGAAGCGCATTTCGCACTCCTGGCGACGCGGCCACCCTCCCCAAGCTGATCCGTTTCCTCATCGACCGCACCGGCTACATCAAGGCTCTCGAAACCGAAGGATCGCCGGAGGCCTTCAGCCGCATTGAGAACCTGAAGGAACTGGCCAATGCCGCGCACGACGCCGAGACCCGCGGAGAGACCTTGGCCGAGTTCCTGGACCACGCCGCGCTGGCCTCCGACACCGACCAGTTCGACCCCGATGCCCGCGTTACCCTGATGACGCTGCACGCCGCCAAGGGTCTCGAATTCCCTCTCGTCTTTCTCGCCGGATTGGAGGAGGGCCTTTTCCCCCACTCCCGCACTCTGAACAATCGCGACGAGCTCGAAGAGGAGCGCCGCCTCTGCTACGTGGGCATGACCCGCGCCATGACTTCGCTGATTCTCACCCGCGCGCACTACCGGAGAAGATACGGCAACGACGCCCCGGAGATGAGCATCCCTTCGCGCTTCCTCGAAGAGGTTCCCAGCCAGTTGGTCGAGAACCTCGGCAGCCGGCCGCAGCCATCCGCCTGGTCCACCCCCGGCTACCCGAATACCTACCGCCGCCAAGCGGGCCACACGCGCGACTTCGCCGACAAGCACTATAACTACGAAGACGAAAGCCAGGAGACGCACAGACTCGGCGCTGATTTCGGGACCAACCCCAAGAGTGGGAGCGCGGAAACGCCAAAAGGAAATCGTGCGCAAGCGCCGCAAGCGCCGAACTCGATCGACAACATAGCCCGGTTCTTTGGAGGGAAGGCGAGCGGCGGCAAACTTGGCATGGGCAAGCCCGGTTCCCTGCCCCGCCCGGCCTTCCCCCGGCCATTAGCTGTGGAGATCGGCGAGCCGACAGGCGCCGCCGGCCTGAAAGAGGGGCAGCGCGTCCGCCACGGCAAGTACGGCGAAGGCACCGTAATCGAGCGCGTGGGAGACGGCGAAGACGCCAAGCTCACCGTCCTCTTCAACCGGCACGGATTGAAGAAGCTGATGGAGAAGTTCGCCAATTTGCAGAAGATTTGAGGCCTTTGCCCGCCGCAGATGGATGGGCGCGAAGGCGCTTTGTCGCCGCGCCGGCAACTTCCCCCCCCGATCCCCTGTCCCTGATCTCTGACCTCTCACCTCACGGCCGAGCGACTGCACGCCCTCAATGCCTCATGCCACGGCAGTCGGGACGGCATGTTCTTCGGCTTCGAGCCTGCTGCCTACCTCGGCGGCGGCCTGCGCCAGCACCCGGTGATGGATGGTGAACAGGGCCAGTTCCAGACGGTCGCTGACCCCGGTCTTGTCGTAGATCGACCGCAGGTAGTTCTTGATCACCTGTTCGGTGGTCCTGAGGCGGGTAGCGATCTCGCGATTCTTGCAGCCCTGGACGATGAGGGCCACGATGCGCATCTCCTTGGGAGTGAGCCGATCGCGGACGCGGGTGCCCACCATATCCTCTTCGGGCAAGTCGGGCTGCATGAGCTGCGGAGGCAGCCAGGTATCGCCGGCGGCGACCCGGCGCACACACTCCACCAGGGCGGGTCCGGTCACGTTGCGAAAGACCACGCCGCGAAAGCCCTGTTGCAAATACGAGCTGGCGGCATCGGTGTTCTCGGCAATCACAATGCCCCGGCTGCCCGCGTTCTCGAGCAGAAGGCGCAGACGGGCCAGGTCCGGCCGCAGCGAAGCGGCAAACAAAACGATCGAGCCGGGGAAGGTGGTGACCGCATGGTGCATCCGATCTAAATCCGTACATTGAGCGATGATGCGCAGATCCTCGTCCATGGCCAGCACTTTGGCGGTGCCTGCGCGGAAAATCGCTTGCGAGTCGGCCAGGATGATTTTGTTCATTGTGTGCGCCTCATCTCACTTACAACCCCGATCCGACCTGCTTGCAGCCAGCCCAATCCACATCTCCCACGAAACCGGACGCGGCGACCCCAGATTCGGCATCTGTTTTCGCCTCTTGCCGCACTATCGGCAGAACGGCGCGGAATCCTGGAACTGTCCGCATTTACGACACTGCGAACTGCCAGGCTCTCTTTCGTAACCTGCCCAGAATGGAAAATCTTTGTCCCAGGCTTGTTTCCTACAAATCAGATTACAGCCTGCGAATCCCCACGGTCACGAAAAATCTTGGCGGAAGGGTAGAACTTGTCATCTCTATTGGGGCGGCCAGGCCCTCAACTGGGAGATTTCGGCATGAACGCGCTGTGACACGAGGCGCGCCTCCCCCGGCGCTTGCCCGAACCGAGCTTGAGCGCCTCTTGCCGGGGGACCCCACCCCGGCGCGTTTCATTGTCTCGGCGGCGATCCCAAACCCGCAAAGACGCGGCGCCCCGCCACTCTCCAAGGTGCGATGATTTCCTCAGTCCGGAGTCGTTTTCATTGGCAAATTCCAATCTTGTTTTCAACAAGCTAGACCATGAAGTTGGTCCGCGCTTTGCCGATGGAAGAGACTGAGAGTTTGGATGACCGATCGCACAGTACTTCTGGAAGCCGCGCTGAACACTCATCCGGAA
>JBEKCX010000174.1:0-6009 GCA_050014655.1 Occallatibacter sp.
CTCTTGCCTATGGGAAGAACGGCAAGTTTGTGCATGGATTGGCCAGCGGAGTGCTCGAATGGCTGGCAGCCAAGCCTGGCGAGCGCATCCTGGACCTGGGCTGTGGCGACGGCCAGTTGACCCAGCGGATCGCCGCCAACGGCGCCACCGTGGTGGGCGTGGATACATCGCCGGAGATGGTCGCCGCCGCGCGCGAGCTGGGCATTGTGGCCATGGAGGCCAATGCTGAGTCGCTGCCCTTCTCCGACCACGCTTTCGATGCCGCCTTTTCCAATGCCACCCTGCACTGGGTGCGCAATCAGGACGCCATGCTGGCCGAGGTGCGGCGCGTTCTCAAGCCGGGCGGGCGCTTTGTGGCCGAGATGGGCGGCCATGGCAACATTGCGGCCATTCGCGTGGCCCTGGCTTCCGTGCTGGCGCGGCACGGCTACGCCGGCCTGGGAGACGGCGTGAACTACTATCCCACCCCGGAGAGCTATGCGGAACGGCTCAACCAGCATGGCTTCAAGGTGCAGCAGATTGCGCTCATTCAGCGGCCCACGCTGCTGTCAGAGAGCGGAATGCCGGGATGGCTCTGGACCTTTCGCCGCGGCGTGCTGGAAGGCTTGCCGAAGGCGCTTCGCGAGACGGTGGTCGAGGAGACGACCGCTCTGCTGGCGCCGGTTCTGTGCGACGAGGACGGGAATTGGACCGCCTACTACGTGCGCCTGCGTTTCATCGCCTCGGCTTGACCTCTTGCAAGGTTGCCCATTCTGCAAGCCTGCCCATTCCGGTGAAGGGTACGGGCTTCAGCCCGTACATGAAACCGGCGAGAATCGATGGGGCTATAGCCCCTGAGGGATGTATTTACAAGGCTATTGCTCGATCTTGGACTTCCCGCGCTGTCTGTGGAGCCCAAGCGGCCTCAGCGGCTGAACCACATCCTCCCGCCGACAGCCACCAGCGCAATGGCGAAGATGCGCCGCAGCCAGATCTCCGGAATGTACTGCGCGGCAACGGCGCCGAAGTATCCGCCCACCAGAAACCCCGCCGCCAGCAGCAACCCCACGCGCAGGTCGGCGTTCCCCTTGCGGTAGTACTCCATGAAGGCGAAGATGCCCACCGGCGCCAGCAGCGCGCCCAGCGAGGTTCCCTGCGCCTTGTGCTGGTCCATGCCCAGCAGCCAGATAAGCGCGGGAACAAACAGAATGCCTCCGCCAATGCCTACCACGCCGGAAAACACTCCCACCACCAGCCCGATCAGCAGAATCATCCAGGTCACAAGAGCCTCCTTGAGGGCGCGGCGGGGTGAAGGCCCGGCCCGCGCATCCAGCGTAAATCATCGCGGGGCGAAACAGGCGGGGCGGGTTCGGCTGACAACCCGGCCGGCCTTGATAAGTTGCGAGAATATTTATTCAGAAAATCTTCGAAAACTGCTTGCATTTTCCGGTCGAGTTATGGCAAAGTAAACTCTGCGTAGGAGAACGCCCGATGAAATGCAGAACGCAAAACTCGATGCGCAGGCTGGAGCGGCTTGGAATTAGCTGCATCGGCCGCCGGGCGTGGTTCGTCAGTTTCCGGTAACCCGCCGCTGTATTCCTCCTGCGCAATGAGCATGCACATTGATTACTCCCGAGTGGAGTTGAAGCCGGGTTCATCAATTGAATCCGATAGGCGCCCGTCTTCGTTCGTTCCCTCGGGGAAGCTTCGGGCGAGTTAGAGGACTCGCGTTCTTTCTTGACGCCGCGATAAGTGCTTCGCGGCGGACGGGAGAGGTTTGTCATTAACCTGATGCCGATAAGTCGGTTCGCCGGTGGCGAAAGAAGAGAGTTACTTCCACCGCATGGACGAGCAGGGACGGAAACCCTGCCGGAGCAGATCACTTCGCGGAGCGGGGGCGTAGTCCCGAAGCACAAGGCGCCGCGGAGCAGAGGCTTCGTGATCCAACTCTCTTCGCTTATTCCCCGGCGGAGCTTTTTGGAAACGCAGTTTGAGAAATCCACCTTGGCCGGTGGCGTAGGTCGCGGTTACTTCGCTTGTCACGCGGGTGACGCAGGTTCGAATCCTGCCTTGAGCGCAAGCTCAAGTCGTCTAGTGGCCCAGGACGCCTAACGTTCCGCAACCGCTTGTTCCCCGGCCAGAACACATCGCCGGCGTCGCTCTCGCTGAGCGCGCCGAAGCAGCCACCTTGGCCGGTGGCGTAGGCAACGGATACTTCACCCTACTTGCGGGTTCGAGTCCCGCCCGGGAAGCAATTCCCGGTGGCTGAATGGCAAGGCACCGACGTCCCGTCGCCGCTTGTTCCCCGGCCAGACCATTCGCCGGCGTCGCTCTCGCTGAGCGCGCCACAACAGCCGCCTTGGCCGGTGGTGTAGGCAACGGATACTTCTAAGCCGCTGGTTGCGGGTTCGAGTCCCGTCCGGGATGCAAATCCCGGTAGCTCAATGGCAGAGCATCGGAAAAACGCCGTCGCCGCTTGTTCCCCGGCCAGCAACCCTCCGGCGCGTCCGGATAGAAATGCACTGTCATGAGCAAGCTGAAGTTGAAGAACGGCACGCCGGTAGGCGGTGAACACCTGTGCCGCAGTTGCAGCAACGGGCAGTTTACCGTGGGCTACCGCGAGTCCGATGTGCTGGCCATATGCACCAATGCCAGTCCCAGCCGGCTGGTTCCCTTTCCCGTGTACGAATGCACGGATTACCAGGATCGCAACCGCCCCGACTGGGAACAGATGCAGAAGCTGGCATTGTGCTTTGGTGAGGCCCGCAGAAAGGCCACGCCGGGCTTTCGCGGCAGTGGATTCGCGCGCGTCCCCGCGATCGTCGAGGACGAAGAGGACGAGGATGAGGACGAAGCCGCGCGCCTCCGCTAACATCGACTGAAAGCAACCAACCAACAGCCTGCCGGTGGCGCAGGGCACGGGTTCATCGGGAGAGCGCCGCGCAAGCGGAGGAGCAGGTTCGATTCCTGCCGCCAGGGAGTACTCTGGTGTAGCTATTCCGCGCCCGATTTTTCCCCGGCAGCGAGTTCTTTTGAACGCAGAAAGGAGGCGCCCTGTGCGCCTGAACATCCTCAAGTTGCACAAGCCCACCGGCCCGCGCACCCACGAAGGAGCGCCGGCCAAGGTCATCACCCCGGAGCAGATGCTCCGCCGCTCCGTGCTCTCCTGCATGTTGTGGGAGGGCGAGTTCTACGAGGACGGCGTGCAGATTGCCGGCCGCGTCCTTGAACTCGTCCCCCAGGTCGCGCCGGAGCGAGTTGCCGCGCTGGCCGTCGAGGCCCGCGAGCGGATGAAGCTGCGCCACGCGCCCCTGCTTCTGGTGCGCGAGATGGCCCGCCACGCCACCCATCGCGCCCTGGTGGCCGAAACCCTGGCCCGCGTCATCCAGCGCGCCGACGAGTTGAGCGAGTTTGTCGCCATCTATTGGGCCGGCGGCCGCCAGCCGCTCTCCGCGCAGGTGAAGAAGGGTCTGGCCGCCGCCTTCGGCAAGTTCGACGAATACGCGCTGGCCAAGTACGATCGCGCCGGAGCCGTGCGTCTGCGCGACGTGCTATTCCTCTCGCACGCGCGGCCCGCGGATGAGGCCCAGGCAGCCCTGTGGAAGCGGCTGGCCCAGAACGAGCTGGTTACGCCCGACACCTGGGAGGTTGCCCTCTCGGCCGCCGGACGCGGCGAGGGTTCCGATAAGCGCGAGGTCTGGGAGCGGCTGCTCACCGAGCGCAAGCTGGGCGCGCTGGCTCTGTTGCGGAACCTGCGCAACCTGCACGCCGCCGGGGTCAGCGAGGAGCTGGTGCTGGCCGCGCTCGCCAGCCTCAAGGCGGACAGGGTTCTGCCATTCCGCTTTCTGGCCGCGGCGCGCAGCGCTCCGCAGTGGGAGCAGGCGCTGGAAGCTGCCATGTTCCGCTCGCTCGAAGGACGCGCCGCGCGGCTTGCGGGGCACACCGTCCTGTTGGTGGACGTCTCCGGTTCCATGGAGGCGCCCATCTCCAGCCGCTCGGAGATGCGCCGCACCGACGCCGCCTACGGGCTGGCCATCCTGCTTCGTGAGATTGCGGAGAAGGTGACGATCTATACCTTCTCGAATCAGGCCAAGCTGGTGCCGTCGCGGCGCGGAATGGCGCTGCGCGACGCCCTCGATCAGAGCCAGCCGCACTCGGGAACCTACCTGGGCGCAGCCCTCGCGGAGGCGGAGGCCGGCTGCAGGGAGGGGTACGACCGCATCGTGGTCATCACCGACGAGCAGTCGCACGACCGCGTTCCCGCGCCCAAGGGCAAGGGCTACGTGATCAACGTGGCCAGCAACCGCAACGGCGTGGGCTATGGCAAGTGGACGCACATCGACGGCTGGAGCGAGGCGGTGGTCGACTACATCGCCGAACTAGAAGCCGCCGAGGGCGATCCCGCCGCCTGAACCGGCGGCCCGGCGTGCGCAGGTTCATCCGCTCTTCCGCGCGCTGCAACCGCATTTGTTCCTCGGTTGCCTCCTCAGTACCCTTGTTTTTGGCATGAAGAACGGAGGTGGACAAAGGAACCGAGGTGGTCAGTAAGAATATCTGTTTCTTTATGAATAGCTCCAAGGCTCTGGCACAGGAGTATCGTAACTCCCGTGCCGGATCCTTGGCAAAACAATGGCCGGTTAATCGCTATAGCAATACTGCGAGTAACATGCATTGAATTGTGGTTCATAAGTGTTAATGCAAGTTTGCGTGCAGGAAGCATTTGTATTTGGAACTGAAACGCAAGCAGCCTCCGGCAAACAAGCTCGCGGCTGGCTGGGATTCGAAGGAGGAGGAGGGGCTCCAGCGTCCGGAGGTGGCGAACAATTGTAGGTTTGCCAACACATGGTAGACGATGATGTTGGGGCTCCACTTCCCTCATAGATGCAGTTACGTATGCATTGTTCCATACCTTGAGTGGCCTCACCCAAACATTGATTGATTCCAGGGGATTGGCAGTAAGTTTGCGCATGGGCCTTTTTCGGAAGAATCAGCGATACGCAGATGATGAGCGCCGCAAAAAGAAGTTTCACGATGGGTTTCATGGATTTCCTCTCCTTATCGAAGGTTGGGGTTGTGGTTAACCTGCCGCGAGAAGACAAACTGCATCCTAGCCATGCGGCAGAACGGTGGCGAGAAGCTGCTTCTGGCCCTCTTCATCGAGGCGTCCCTTCCAGACATTCTTGACCATTCCCTTACCGTCAACGAAGAGCACCGTAGGTGTTCCGCGGACGCCAATGGAGCCGGGGATAGCCTTGACAACTTGTTCGGGTTGCACGCCGGCATCGGCGAGGAATTTCCTTGCCTCGGTCTCCGGTTCGGGGATTACAGCAATGAGATCAACTTTGCCGTGTACTTTCTCCGACAACTGTTTGTAGAAAGGAAGGCTTTCCTGGCAGAAGTGACAGGTGGTGGAAACAACCAGGACCAGCGAATCATGCCCGTCTGCAAAGGAGATACCTGGGAGTGAGATTGTCGTTCCGGCAAGTTCTTTTTCGGGATTGGCCTGGGGTTGAGGTTTCGGCGCGAAGAAGTCATTTCTCGCGGCGATAAAGAGAAAAACTGCAACAGCCACAATGACAGCGATGTTTGCGGTGCGATCAAGCCATTTCATACGGGCTGATCCTTTCTCGATTTGGCGACGGATTACGTCCGGAATCGGCTACGAAACGATGGTAATGCGGCAGATGCACTTCAGCATTACCAAAATAGGAATCTTTGGTAACCACTGAGGCTACATTCGAAATGGGGCTCCGACAATCGGCCGACGAGCGCGGATGGGCGCTTCATCGCCTTTACAAACGGATGAGGGGGCTGGGGCTTTGGTCCTCGTTTTCGACGAAGGCGATCTGCGCCCTGCCATTCCCCGGAGGCTCTGGCGCAGGCTGATCTTCTTGCGTGGTGACGTCGGAATTGACCTTGTCGTCGCTGCAGGCATCCGGCAGGACGGTGGCCCGCGCTTGCACGCAAAGACGAGGGGAACGCAAAGAAGGAACACGCTGAATGTGGGCTTCATGGATTCTCCTGAAAGAT
>JBEKCX010000175.1:0-5987 GCA_050014655.1 Occallatibacter sp.
ATGCACCAATCGGGGCGCGTGGCGATCATGTTGGTGATGCGCACCTTGCCCCATGCCGGATCCCAGATCACTTTATCGATCTCCTCGATGGCCAACTGGCGGAAGGTCGTCTCCGAGCCGTCGGCGCGCTTCACCGGCGTTTCCATGCCGATGAACCACTGCTCGGTGGCGCGATAGATGACCGGCTTGTGGCAGCGCCAGCAATGGGGATATGAGTGTTCGAGGTCGTGGTTCGCCAGCAATGCGCCGCGCTCTTCCAGCATGGCCAGGATGACGGGGTTGGCGGCCCAGACCTTCAGGCCCTCGAAGGCCGGCGGAGCGGCTTGATTCCAGGCGGCGGGATCGACGTGGAGGTGGCCCGTGGCATCGACGCGGCAGGTTGGGTCCAGGCCGTAGCGCTGGCCGGTATAGAAGTCGTCCGCGCCGTGAGCCGGTGCGGTGTGAACTATTCCTGTGCCAGTGTCAGCGGTGACGTAATCGGCAAGAACGCCGCGCACGCTGCGGTCGAGAAATGGGTGCTGGAACTCCCTGCGCAGAAATTCGCGGCCGCGAATACGAGCGATTACTTCCGTGTTGCCGAGATTGCAGGAGGCGATGACGGAGGTGGCGAGTTCGGCGGCGACAATATAAACATCACCGCCCTCGACCTGTAGTGCTACGTACTCGAAACTTGGATGAAAGGCTAGACCCAGCGACGCGGGCAGCGTCCACGGCGTGGTCGTCCAGATGACTGCGTAGACATCATGTCCAGGAACGATTGCTTTCCCAAATAGATCCCTATCAATTGCAGTAGAGAATGCATAGCTTCCGCCTTGAAAGTTCAACTTGTAGCGCACGTAGACCGAGGGGCTGGTGTGCATCTCGTACTCGATCTCGGCCTCGGCCAGGGTGGTGCGGTCGTGGATGCACCAGTAGACCGGCTTCAGGCCGCGGTAGACGAAGCCCTTCTCGAGGAAGCCGTAAAACGCCTCCAGCGTCCGCGCCTCGTAGCCGCGGGCCATGGTGTTGTACGGCTTCTCCCAGCGGCCAAAGCAGCCGATGCGCTCGAACTGCGAGGTTTGCAGGTCAACGTACTTCTGGGCGTACTCGCGGCAGGCTTCCAGGATGGCCGCCGCCGGCAGGTCCAGCCTTTTGCGGCCTAGTTGCTCTTCCACCTTGATCTCGATGGGCAACCCGTGGCAGTCGAAACCGGGAACGTAGGGCGAGTCGAAGCCGGCCATGGTCTTCGATTTGACCACAAAATCCTTGAGCCCCTTGTTGAGCGCATGGCCCAGGTGGATGGGGCCGTTGGCGTAGGGGGGACCGTCGTGGAGAATGTAGGCGGGGCGGCCGCGGCCCGCCTTGCGCAGCTCGTCGTAGAGCCGCAACTGAGCCCATTTGGCCAGTCTAAGCGGTTCATTCTGCGGCAGATTGGCCTTCATGGGAAAGGCGGTCTGCGGCAGGGTAAGGGTCGCCTTCAACTCCGGCGCTGAGGACATCGTCACTCCCTGGAATGGTGCCAGCTTGTTCAGTCTCTGGTTCAATTCTCAGTGTAAATGGCAGGGCAACGATTTTTCCGGTTACAAACTTCGTGGTTTCCTCGTCTATTGATTATGGGAACGGCTCTCAGGCCGCAATATGGAAGTTTGGAGCGCGGGACGATTGCTTCCGAGACAAGGGCGGCCTCTGTCGAGCATAATAGAAAGATGGGCCAGGAAGACGGAGGGTCTTGCCTAGCGCGGCCCGAAACAACCACTCCAGCAGCAACCATGGATAGAGATGTACCTATGCCAGAAACGGATTCCCAAGCCGCCACAGCCTCGGTTGCAGGCGGCTACGATCTCGATGTGGCCTTCGGCGCTCCCGTCGAGGAGCAGCCCATCTGGGTGGGGCTGTACGAGAGCATCCGCGACGCCCTCTTTCCGCCTCGTCTGCCCCCGCTGGAGCTGACTTCAACGCCCATCCCGGTGCCGGATCGCATGGCGGTCAAGCCCAACCCCTGGGCCTACGGCATCTCCTCCGGGGTCAATCTCGCGGTTCTCGGCATACTGATCTTCCTCGGTGTAAAGACCATCGTCAACGCGGTGATTGCGCCCAAACTGACGGACGCGACCAAGGTCGACATTCCGGAATTCAAGGCTCCCAAGCTGGATGTAGCCGCCGGCGGCGGCGGCGGAAGCCCCGACAAGATGGAAGCCATCAAGGGCAAAATCCCGCCCCGCATGCAGAATCCGGAGATAACCCCCAAGATCGAGGCGCCGGTTCCTTCCATCGATGTGCAGAAGGACATCATCATTCCCGACAATCCGACTCTGCCCAACTTCGGCGTCTCGAACTCTTCCAACGTCACGCTGGGTTCTCTCGGAAACGGGTCCGGCATGGGCGTGGGCAACGGCCGCGGAAACGGGTACGGACCGGGAGAGGGCGGGAATATCGGCGGCGGGCTGGAACGCATTGGCGGCGGGGTTTCGGCGCCGGTGGTGATTAAGAGCGTGGACCCTGAGTTCTCCGACGAAGCGCGCCGCGCCAAATATCAGGGCATCTGCCTGATCTCGGTCATTGTCGATGCCCAGGGGAACCCGCAGAACCCGCGCGTGGTACGCGCGCTGGGCATGGGGCTGGACGAGAAGGCCATCGAGGCAATTCGCCAGTTCAAGTTCAAGCCGGCCATGAAGGGCAAGACGCCCGTGGCTGTGATGATCACCGTCGAGATCAACTTCCGCCTGTATTGAAAGCGCGAGACGGCTCAAGCGGGAAGAGCGGAGCGCATGGGCGCCTCGCTCTTTTCTTTTGCGGCCCGCGCCGACTCAGGATTTCGGTTCTTGTCCAGAGCGAAACCAGAGTTGGTGTGCCCTGGTGAGTTCAGTGCCGGGGCGCCGCTCCCTGGTGGTCATGTCGACCTGAGGGTTGCGGTTTCGGGATACAGTCACTCTGGTTTCGCTACAGGCGCCAAGCTAGGGCGCATTTGTCATTCCCGCAGCAGATTCCTGAGCGACAAAAAGCCCAGCCGCGAGGACTGGGCTTTTCTTGAATCGAGCGTCTTCCAACTACGGGGTAGTCACCTGGAGGGCATGGTTGCCGTGAGGAACCGAGGCCAGCGCGGTGGGGGTTGCGCCCGTGGGGTAAGGCGTGGCCTGAGTCGGGGTTATCGATCCCGTATCCGGGTTCAGCTCGAAGCCCGATACCGAGTCTCCCAGGTGGTTGGCGGTATAGACGAAGCGGCCCAGCGCCGCATCCACAATAACCGCCGCCGGCTGTGTGTCGGTGGCATTGACCGGGCTGCCGGTGGTATTGATGTTGCCCGTGGGTGTTCCGGTAGCAAGGTCGATCGAGTAGCTCGAAACCGTGGAGTCCAGCTCGTTGGTGAGGTAGATGTACTTGCCGCGCGGATCGATGGTGATGGCGGAGGGCTCGTTGCCGGTCTTGAAGGGGCCGTTGATGAGGAAGTCGAGAACGCCGCCGGACTGAATCGTGTATCCAATCAACTGATTCGAGGCGAAGTCGGTGGCATAGAGAAAGCGGCTCGTGGGGTCGGTGGCCAGCGCGCTGGGCTTGACGCCTGCCTTCCAGGGACTGCCGGAGACGGGGCTCAGGGCGCCGTTCGTGCCCACCGTGAAACCAAATACCCAGCCGGGATTGGCGGTGCTGGTGATGCAGGTTGCGACAGGGGTGCAGCCGGGATTGTAAGCCGACTGATCGTAGACGGTGACGTAAACGCCGCTGTTATTGGCCAGAGCGCTGACCCCGGTGGGGACGATCGTGTCGCCGGCATAGCCGGGGATGGTGAGGACCACCGGGGCAGCCGGTGAGCCTATGGTTCCCGACGAGAGCGGATAGGCCGTGAGCGTTGCGGAAGTCGTCCCGGAGACGACATACAGGTAGCTGATGGCGGCGTTGACGGCGATGGAAACCGGGGTGCCGCTCGCGGTGACCGTGTCCTTCTGCGTCAGCACGCCGTTTCCGCTAAGGGCGAAGTGGACCAGGGAGCTGTTTCCCGCATTCGCGACGTACAGATTCGCATAGTCGGAGCTGACGGCCATCGCGACCGGATTGGCTCCGCCGGACGGCACGGCCGGCTGTCCGGCGCGTAGCGCGCCGGTCTCGGAGTCCGCGGCGTAGGTTTGGATCTGTCCAGCGCTGCCCAATCCCGAGCCTGATGAACTGGCCACGAAGACATAGTCGATGGTGACGATCTCGCAGGCCGTCAAGAGGGCGGCCACTGTGAGGCCGATCGCAGAGACCAGAAACAGCTGGCTCAATTTGCTGAACTTCATGCGCTTCCTTCGTGGTGGGCCTTCAGTTCCAAGCCCCAAGAAAACTCGTTTTGGTTGCCCCGCAATCATTGTAAAAGCCCACTGCGGGGTGTTGCTACCGATGCCGCGCCCGTCCCGAGGGGGGCCGGAGCCGCGCCGGCTCTCACTTCTGCGTGCCGCCGCCCATGCCGTTATGCGGAATTGCCGCCACCGCCGTCGGCAGAGCGTTGGACGTGTATGGTGAATTCTGCGAATTGACCAGGGCGCCGGCGGTGGAACTCAACTCAAACCCTGATATCGTGCCGTTTACCGTCGTGCCCAGGAAGTTGGCGGTGTAAAGGAAATGGTTCGTCGAGGGATCGATGCCTATGGCGACCGGCTGCAGGCCCGTGGGGTAAGAACCCAGCCGGGTGAGCGTTCCGTTGCTCATCGAGTAGGCCGTAACCGTGGAGTCCACCGCGTTGGCGACGTAAACATAGGGGTACGCGGGATCGACGACAACGGCGGAGGGTTGATCTCCGGCCGGGAACGGACTGCCGCTCAGCGCGGTCAGCAGGCCGGTGGCGGCGTTGACAGAGTAACCGTGAACCAGGCCGCCTGGGGCGTCGGTAACGTAAACGTAGCTGCTGGTTGAATCGCTGGCGATGGCCGAGGGGCAGGTTCCTACGACAAAGGGCGCGTTGAGGTAGGCGGAGGTGCAGATTCCGGTGGCGAAGGGCGTCCCCGCTCCGCCCAGGGGCGCGCCGCCATTGAGCGCCGCCAGTCCGCTGCTCGTAACCGAGAAGCCGAAGATGTAGTTGGCGCCCGCTGTCGCATCGTAGGCGGTCACATAAAGGTACTTCCCCGAGGCCAAGACATTGATCGCCGTCGGCTCAATGATGTCGTTGGGACTGGCTGGCAGGCTCAGCGGCCAGTAATTCAGGCTTCCGTTGGCGTAGGGCGATCCGAGCGTATCGCTGGGAGGATTGTTGGGCCCGACGGTAATGGGATAGACGGCAATGGACCCCGAGCACGGGGCAGCCGTCGAGCAGGAAGGCAGCGGCTGGTAAGTGTCCACGACAAACAGGCTGGTTCCGCGCACGGCAACGGCGAGGGGGTAGATGCCCGGCGTATTCACGGTGTTCTGCGGATAGAGTTTGCCGTCGTTGCCGATGATGAACTGGACGATCGTATTGTCGTCCTGATTGACCACGTAGAGGTTGGTGTTGTCAGAGGAGACGGCTTCGGCCACCGGGTCGCGCCCGCCGGAAAGGAAGGGCGAGGTGGGAATCTGGCGCATGAAGCCGGACTCCGAGTTGACCTCGAAGACGTCGACCTCGCCCTGACAACTGGTTGGAATCTTTGGATTCTGGCTACTGCAGTCTGTGGGGCTGGAGGCCTCGGCGCTGGTCACAAAGACAAAATCCACAGTGAGTGTGCTGCAGGCGGTCACAAGCGCGGCTGCCAGGAGACTGGCCGCGGATACCAGCACGAGCTGGCCGGGTTTGTTGAACTTCATGCGCATCTTTCATCGGCAGGCCATAACCTCAGGCCCGCAAAAAGCTGTTTTGGAATCGAACCCCGCGCGCCTCAGAAACAGCCGCGTCCGGAGTTCGGCTAAATTCTTAAAGAATCGGGGCATCCCGAAACTCGAAGCCCAATTCCCAAGCTGAAACCGGCTGTGGGAGCCAGCCAACCGACTGACGCCCACCCCGCTAAAGCCGCCCCCTCCGCCGCTCTAGTAGCTGGTGCGTCCATCAACCAGGCACCACGTAG
>JBEKCX010000176.1:0-5983 GCA_050014655.1 Occallatibacter sp.
CGTGGTCCTGGAGATCCTCGACGAGGCATGGAAGAACCACCTGCTGGTGATGGACCATCTCAAGGACAGCATCGGCCTGCGGGGCTATGCCCAGATCGATCCCAAGGTGGAGTACAAGCGGGAGGGCATGAAGACCTTCGAGGAGATGTGGAACAGCGTCCGCCAGCGGGTGACCGACACCGTGTTCCACGTGGAGGATCTTCCGGCGAACTTCGTCGGCTCGACCTGGAAGGAATCGCAGGCCATCAAGGAAGAGCCCGCCAGCGGCAGCCAGATTGCCGAGCAGCAGCAGGCGGCCATCGACGGCACCCAGGCCGACAAGAAGCCCGAGCCGATCCGCAACCGCCAGCCCCGCGTGGGCCGCAACGATCCCTGCCCCTGCGGCAGCGGCAAGAAGTACAAAAAGTGCCACGGGGCGGAGAAGTAGAGCGGGGCAAAGCTTTCGCGAATCGGAGTTATCCCAGGTTCTTCGCCGCGACGGACGGGATCTGCGGCACACGGCATTCTTCGTTATTTGAAGGGTGCGCCACCGTCCAGATACCTTACTTCTTCCTTTCGAGGGCATTCAGGTCGCTCACAAAGCTGGACCGCAAGACTGGATCCCCTTCTTGGGAGATCGCAGTGCCGATCACTTTAGCTGATTCGGGAATGCCGATTTGAGCAAGCGCCTGGCTCGCTATCTGCCGGACAGGAGATATCTGTTGCCTGTCCAACAACAGGTTCTTAAGAACCTCGAAGATACGCCCGGCCAGCTCAGGAGAGACGTCCCCGTACATCCGAGGAAGCCTGGAGGCCTCCATTGCAAGGACACCGAATTCCTTCTCCCGGCTCATTGAAGCCAACACATTCTCCGCGCATACTCCGCTCGGTAAACTTTGCATCTGAAGAGCGTCGACGGCTGAAATCAGACCATCGTAGCGCATGGTGGGATCCGTACACATGGAATGGAGGTGCTCGACTCCCCTGGGGTCGTGCAGCTCCCACAACGCCTCGGCAAGATTGACCTTCACTTCCAGGTTCTTTTCGTCGGCGAAGGCTGCTTCAATTGCCTCCGCCGCGCCGGAATGGCCAATTGTCCCCAAGTGAATTGCAACCATGCCTCTCACCTGCGGGTCGTTGTTTTTCAGGGCGGCGATGAGCGATTCCTCCGAAAGGTCGGTGATCCCATGGGACCGCAGCAACACCGGGAGTGGTTCCGAATGAGGCACAGTGAATGGGACATCCTGAGCATGTCCGGAGGCAAAGCCGAGGCCAAGCGTGGCCACTGCGAAGAGTAAACGCAAGCTTAGAGCCTTCATGACCCCTCCCCCTGGATCAGTTCTTCGTTACCGCCGCATGGGTGGCCGCTCACTTAGCCTACATTCCCATCCGCCCGCTCAGTTAGCCAGCGAGATTGCGGGTTTGCCGGCCAGTCTCTGGCCGATGTGCAGACCGATGCGGTCGGCGAAGCTGCCGTTGTTACTTATCGATGTGTTGAGCAGAACCACCGCGGCGTAGTCGCCTTTGGGATTGAAGAAAGCATAGGAGCTGTAGCCGCCGGTGGCGCCGTTGTGCCAATAGTTTCCGGATTCGGATTGATAGAGCCAGGCGAGCGCGATGCGGCTTCCGCCAAAGGCGTCGGCACGCAACTCATGTTGCTGTGTGAGAGCGGCGGAAAGCGTGGCGGCGGCGGGCGAACTGCCGGCCGGCTTCAGAGCCTCGGGATGCAGGTTGGCCTCCAGGTAAGTGAGCATATCTCCGGCGGTGGAGCGGATAGCTCCGGCTCCGGCCATGGCGTCCAGATCCCAGGCGTGCGCCGGGCGATGATCGCCGCTGTGGCCGGGAATGAAGCGCGCCTGCTGTTCGGGAGTAAGTGAGACGGTTGTGTCCTTGAGGCCGAGAGGATCGGCGACCTGCTCCTTGAGGAGCGCCGGATAGGAAACTCTGGAGCGAACGGCGAGGGCCTGGCCGAGGAGCCCGAAGCCCAGGTTGCTGTAGACAAAACCAGGCGCGGCCGGCTTGGCGACGCCATGCTTGCCCACAAACTCGTAGAGATTGGCCGCGCGATAGTCGGCATAGGGATTGGCTGAGTCGGCGGGCTTGAAGTTATCCGGCATGGACGGCAGGCCGGAGTGCTGTGTGGCCAGATCGAGCAGGGTAATCTCATCGCCCGCGGGCTTGGCAACGGTCCCCGGCGGCAGTAACTCGCGCACCGGCTCATCGAACCTGACTTTGCCCTGCTCGACCAACTGGGAAAGGATAAGTCCGGTGAAGGTCTTGGTGATGGAGCCTATCTCGAAGATGGAGTCCGGCTTGGCGGCCCCATAGCTGAAGACGCGCCGCACTCCGTGTTCGACGACCGCAATGGAAACTCCGGCGCCGGTGCCTGAGGCAAGCTGACCGCTCTTGAGGGCTTCGGCCAGGTCCTTGTCTAGGACCGATTCGAGGTCGGCGGCGGAGACGGGCGGAAGCGCCGGATCGTAGCTGGGCGGCTGGACTGCTGCGGCCGCGACCGTGGCCTGCTGGCGCTTCAAGTTCAATGGCATGGGACTGCCCTGGTTCCATTCGCCGAATAGCCTGTTGCCGTCGGCGGAGAGCTTGCCGGTCCACGTTCCGTTG
Organism: Occallatibacter sp.; assembly: GCA_050014655.1. Lineage (GTDB taxonomy): Bacteria > Acidobacteriota > Terriglobia > Terriglobales > Acidobacteriaceae > Telmatobacter. Next base: position 2,599 of record JBEKCX010000176.1, read on the forward strand.
ACGCTGGGGACACTGAACGAGAACTTCGGCGCCGCGAAGACGACTTTGGAGCATTCCAGGCCCATGGCGTGCTGATCGAGGCTGTCGAGAGTGCAGTACTCCTTGCCGGCGGCGTCGCTCCTGACGTTGAGCTGGATGCGCAGAGTCTGACCGGCGGCTTCGAGCGCCCCCAGCCAGATGCCGTCGACAGGCGATGGCTTGGCCGCGGGCACGAATGTGTCGCGGGCGAAGTTCAGGGGCTGGGGCGCGCCCTGATCCCAGGTTCCAGTCAGGGCCGCTCCATCGGCGGAGACGGTTCCCTTCCACTTGCCGTTGACGGCGGGAACAGTGAAGCTGAGTGCCTGCCCGTCAAGATGAAACTCGGCGCAGGGAATGCCCATTGCGCCCTGATCGACGCTGTCGAGGGTTCCGCTGGTCGCGCCCGCGGCGTCCACCTTGAGATGCAGCTTGACGTGCAGCGGGCCGAGGGTTCCCGCATAGTCTCCGGCGATGGATGGCTTCTGCTGCGCCGGCGCGGACAGCGGCGCCAACGCAACAACGGCCATGAACAGCGGCAGCGCAATAGTCATGGCTCCGAAGAAACGCGCGGATAACAACTGTCTGAAAACTGGCATCGGGATGCTTCACTTTCTGCCGACGGGCCGGTTGGTTTCGGCGTGGGGTCAACCATGCAAATGGGCGGCCCAAATCCGATCATGCGAGACCTGCGGCGCCCGGCGCACGGTCCTATCCGCCTCAAATCCGGGCTGCACGCCACACTGATGGACCAATCTTCCTACTTGCGCGGATACTCCTTGGTCTGGCCGGTGCGGGAGTTGGTGATGGAGAAGCTGCCGTCGGGCGAGGCGGCGACTTTGATGTAAGCGCCATCAACGGAGCCGGGGATGTTGGCGATCAGAGCCGCAGGGCTGTTGTGGGCGGCGTCCGATCCCTCCGCAGTGTGCAGCATCCATATATCTTCGAGGCCGGGACTCTCGTGGATGGTCTGCCAGGCCTCGGGGCTGCCGGCCTTGTGGGCGCCGTTGTCCATGATGGCCGCGCGCGGATGGATGGCATCTACGAAGGCGCGCGCATTGGAGAGATTCATGCCGTGATGGTCGGCCAGGTAGAGGTCCACCGTTCCGATGAGATTGTCGGGGCAGACGAGCGGAATCTCCTTGGCCTTGGTCAGGTCGCCGAGGTCGAGAAAGCGAAAGCTGCCAAAGGTGACCAGAACGCCGGCCGAGCGGGGATTCTCGGTTGCGTCCAGATCCCATATGGGCTCGGCGGCGCAGTATGGGTTGGGCGCGGGCTTGACGCCGGGAACCGCCGCGATGTGCTCGCCGTCGGCGGTGAGGAAGATGGTGGTGAGGCCGGGGATGGAGATGGTGTCGCCGGGATGAATGATGCGGCGCGGCTTGCCCTCGATGGCCTTCAGGTAGGCGGCGAAGTCGGTGCGCGTGATGTCGGAGTCTTCGCGGTTCACACCGTGGTCGAGAAACTCGCCGACCGGGACGCGGCTGACCAGTTGGGGCACGCCGCCGACGTGGTCGTGATGAAAGTGGGTGACCAGCAGGTGATCGATGCGGGTGATGCCGGCGTCGCGCATGGCTTGCTGGATGCGCATGGCGTCGCGGCTGTCGGGGGTGGGCCAGCCCGTGTCGACGAGCAGCGACACGCCGGAGGGAGCCACCAGCAGCGTGGCCTGGCCGCCTTCCACATCGATGGCGTAGATGAGCAGGTGATCGGCCGGTTTGGCCTGGGCGGAGGCGGGCTGCGCGTGGACCACGGCGAGGCAGCAAACCGCGAGCAGGAGCGTGGGGAAGATGCGGGCCAGGCCCGGCAAGAGCCGGCGGCAGAGAGGGAGATTGGGGAAGTCGTGGGGAATTCGCATTTGAAGATCAGTGTACCGCGACTGGCCCCGGCGCGGGCAACGGGGATGGCGCGGGCATGTGGGAGAGGAAAACGGGGGCGCAGCCGCGGGCCTTATTGTTCGAGCGAGTTCCCGCCGCAAGGCTTCCTGCGATCGGAAATGGGCGATGCAGGCGCGGAGCGGCAGCGCTGGTGTAAACTGGTTTGGACCCCACAGCCGGCTCCCCGCGAGCCGGCTCGATTGTGTCGGGACGTGGCTCAGCCTGGTAGAGCACTCGCTTGGGGTGCGAGGGGTCGGCAGTTCAAATCTGCCCGTCCCGACCATTAAGATCATAGAGTTATAGGTTTATCTCCAAAAGATTTCAACTCGGCAGAAACGCAAATCGTCAAGAAAGCCGCCCACCAAGGCGAATTTCAACAAGCTGTACCTGCGTCTTGGTTGCGGCGAACTTAGCCGCGCAGCTGCCGACAATCTCTGTCTGACCGTCATGCGAAGAAAGGCCGTTGAGCGCCACGCACCGCCGCCTCAAATCGCTTTCTTCCAATCGCGCTATAATTCCGTTGCCGGAAGGGACTTGATTCTGGAGCATTCTTGCGCGGTTCACCTGCACCAGGACTTGCATTCCGGAATGAAAAGGAGACTCATATGCTCGTCTCGCATCTCTCCGTGCCTGCATCCCGCAAGCCTGCAATGCTTCTGCTGACGCTCTCGTCCATTGCCTTTGTCCTTTGCCTGCTAGCGCTTCCTGTTTCCCTGCGCGCGCAGTCCATCCGCGGCGCGTGGACCGGGCCGTGGGAAAACTCCCTCGGCCAAAGCGGCGAATCCTCGTTGAACATCGATGAAGACGGCGATCGGGTGAGCGGCGCCTGGGGCGACGACCGCTTCCAAGGGCATCGCAGGGGCAACGAGGTGAGCTTCCGCATCGTCGGCGGCCTCAATGGCTGCGCGGACTACGAAGGCCGCATCGTCTTCTATGGCAGCGACGCGGGCCGCCTGACCTACGAGGCCAACAATCACTGCAACGAGCCGCATCACTACTCCGGCTGGCAGCGGCTGCACCGCATTGACGAGGGCGAGGGCGGCAGCTTCTCCGGCGGCATCCGCGGCGTCTGGATTGGCCACTGGGAAAACTCCCTGGGCGATCAAGGCGACGGACGGTGGGAGGTGAACGAGGAGAACAACGGCATAGTGCGCGGCATCTGGGACGGCGATCCCTTCGAAGGCCACCGCAACGGCAACTCCGTCTTCTTCCGCGTCCATCGTGGCCAGGGCGGCTGCATCAACTATGAGGTCACGGTGACCATCTTCGGCCACGGCAATGCCGCCCGTCTGGTCTATGAGGCCAACAATAAATGCAACAACACCCGCTACTCCGGCTCGGAACGGCTTCACTTGGTCAATTGAGCGTTACTGGTAGACCGCAGACATTCTCTAGGGAGCCTCTGAAAAACGTCGAGTTACAAGAGCCTGTCGCTGGTATTTTTCCGCGAGGGCATGAGATCGGGGCGTTTTTCGTATGTTGGGCAGTTCATA
>JBEKCX010000177.1:0-5956 GCA_050014655.1 Occallatibacter sp.
ATGACTTAGACTCTCCAATTGGTCCATCCGGTTTCTCCTTGACGTGTGCTTTGGTCGGCTCACATCTGGAGTTTCTCGGATGGACTCCCGCAAATGTCAAACTGCTACTGCCACCCCGGCAGAGCCGGGGGATATCCTCTCCCTTTAGCAAGCTGCGGAAGAAATCGGGCGGGCGGCAGGGGCGCGTTAACGGACCTTAACGCTTACCGGCGCGCCCTCATATTCCACAGTGCGAATCGGCTTCGGATCAAAAGAGAATTCCACTGGAGCGTCCTTTGAGACAAGCACAATCTCGAACTTCCTGCGCTGCAGCATTCCGTCAAACGATCCCTTTCTCTCGCCGATCTTCAGAGTTTGCGTTGCGTCGTTCCACTCGATTGGTATCTCCGAGAAAGCCCCCTTCTCATAGTCGTAAGTCAGGCCCTGGTCTTCGTACAGCGTGAATGAGCCATCTGCCCCCGCATAAACAAACAGCGCGATGGGGTCCGGTGGCTTTTCGGCGATGTACTGAAGCTCCGGCCCGAAGGGTACGATTGACCCCGCCCGCACAAACAGCGGAATGGAATCGTACGGCGCGGCTGCTTCGATCTGCGTTCCCGGCGGAACCGCTTTGCCCGTCCAGAAGTCATACCAGCCCGTGGACTGCGGCAGGTAAACGGATCGCGTTCTCGCCTTGTACTGCGTAACTGGAGCTACGAGAAGCGCCGGGCCGAACATATACTCGTCCGCAATCTCGCGGGCTTTGGCATCCGCTGCAAAGTCCATCACCAAAGGCCGCATGAAGACGCCGCCGCGCTGCGTGACCGCCCCGGCGAGCGAATAGACGTAAGGAAACATGCGATACCGCAGGCGATCGAATTTCAGTTCGGCCTGATAGGCGGGATGAGATTCCCCGCCCAATGTCCACATCTCGCGCGGGCGTAACTCCCCATGCACGCGCAGCAGCGGGCAGAACGTTCCAAACTCAAACCAGCGCGCGTTCAGCTCGCGCCATTCTTCTTCATCTTCCGGCTTCGGATTCGCAGTGGAAAACTTATCCTGCATCGTGTAGCCGCCAATGTCCATCGTCCAATAAGGCAAGCCGGAGATACTCAGGCCCAGGCCCGCGGGAATCTGCTTGGCCATCGCGGTCCACGTCGAAGTTATGTCGCCGGACCACGAGGCGGCGGCGTAACGCTGCTGTCCGGCAAAGGCCGAGCGCGTCAAAATGAAAACGCGCTGGTTCGGCGCCACGCCGCGTTGCCCGGTGTAAACCCCCATGCTGTTCATCAGCGGATATCCGTTCATCATCCGCGACGCGGTGCCCATCGCGGTGGGCTGCATGTGAGTGCGCTGCCCTTCGAGCGTGGGCGGCGAAGGCGTCAGGTCCGGTTCCGTCGCGTCCATCCACCAGGCATCGATCCCGCGGCGAAACAGGTTGCTATTGACCTGCTCCCAGAAGAGCCTTCGGGCATCCGCGTTGAAGGCGTCGTAATCGGTGTATTCGTAGCCGATCCAGTCGCGCATGTGCTCCTGCAAGTTAGCCGGGTACAAGTATCCGTGGTCCAGCATCGCCTTGAAGTTATCGTTGCCGGTATAGAACTTGCCCCAGACCGAGATCATCAGGTGCGCATGTCGCTCATGGATCGCTTTGATCCAGCCATCCGGATCGGGGAAGCGCGCGGGATCGAACTTATGCGAACCCCATGCGTCTACCGGCCAGTACTGCCAGTCCTGCACGATGTTATCGAAGGGAATCCCGCGCCTGCGAAACTCGTCTACAACATCGAGGCTTTGCTGGGCCGTCTCATAGCGCTGCCGCGACTGCCACAGGCCAAACGCCCACGATGGCATCATCGGCGCCTGACCGGTGAGGAAGCGATAGCCCGCAACCACATCGTCCAGTTTTGGCCCATAAACGAAGTAGTAGTTGACGCCGTCGCCGACTTCCGACCACAGCGAGGTGTTCCGTTCGGCCGAAGGAGTCTTCCAGAGCAGGCGGAAGGTCGTGCCCTGCTCGGTCGTCCACTCGATCTTCACGGGATACCGGTGCTTGGCTTCCAGGTGGAGCTTGGCTTGATCAACGGCCGTCAGCCAGCTCTGCCGCCAGTGATCGAGAATGAGCCGGCCGTCAATCCATATCTTGACGCATCCATTGGCGTAACTCTGGAATTGATAGTCACCGGTGGCGGGAGGCTCAACGGAACCCTCCCATGTTACCTCCGGCGGCAGGGGCGCTTCCGAGTGCGGCTTGGCGGCGAACGCGAGGCTGGCGGTGGTCATCGGCGCGGAACCATCCATGAGCTGCTTCGTCAGCCCACCCTGTCTTCCGTCCTTGTCGAAGAGATTCTCCGCCGGGATCACCGAAAACTCCCGCAGATCCCCAAACCGCGAGTAGGACGTATTGTCCCAGAGAATCCCGTACCCGTCGCTGGAAACCAGAAAGGGCACAATGACCGTCGTATTGCGCTGCCAAAGGTCCAGATCGGTGCCCTTGATATCCACGATGCCGAACTGGTGTTGGCCCAGCCCATAGAGCGATTCGCCGGCGTTGGGAAGCCATTGCTGCCGGACGTGAAACGTGTCTTCTCCCTGCACTTGCGCGGGCTGCATGAACCGCCCGCCCGCGGCCTCCGCGAGAATGGTCTTTCCTTGAGCGTCAAGGAACTTCACCGTTCCCGTCACCCGGTCCACCGAGACCGTGAGTTTCGATGTACTTAGAAGCAGCGCCTTCGACGTTGTGCTGAGTTTCCAGCCAGTGCTTGACGGCGGGTGGTCGATGACATCGATCGTCTTCTTGCCGAAGAAGCTCTGGTCCTTGGAGAACGCAACCCGAACAACGGAATCCGAGAGCACCTGCACATTCAGGAATCCGTCGGGCAGTTGCAGGATAATCCCGTCCGTCTGTTTCTCAAACTCCGCGGGCGGAGCCGCATGCAAGACCGGCGGCAGCAGAAAGGCTGGCAAGACCAGCGCGGAAAGAAACCGAACTGCCTTTTTCGGCATATCATCTCCCCATCAACGCGTTTCTGTGAAATGACGATCAAGTGTACATCTTGTGAAGCAAGTCGATGCGCATCGCATAGAATCTGGAATCTCTTCTTTCCGTTCTAGACTGCCAAAAGTATATCGCCGCGGAGCGGTCTCGCAAGACCTAACCTGCCTCGGCGGACGAAAAACGCAGCCATTCCGCGCCATTCTGGGCTGGAACGCGCAATCGAGAGCGTCCCCCGCCGGTGTTTCGGGCGCTACTCGCTTGGCCTTCGTTCCCGGCGATTCGGCTTCCACTCCTTGCGGCCAATTGCCGGCTCGCCGGAGGCGGCAGCATCGCTATCCGTCGCAAGATAGTCGCGAGCCGCAACCGCGCCTCACTGTGCCTGAACCAGGACTGCGACTCCGGTTATCATCTCCTCATGGCGCCCGTCAAGCAGAGAAGGATGGAGAGCGGCGCCGCGGGGATCGATGGAGGCGGCATGAAGGTTCTTTTCATTGGAGGCACCGGAAACATCAGCACAGCTGCGACGAGATTGGCAGCGGAACGGGGCATGGAATTGACGCTGCTGACGCGCGGACAGCGATCGGCCGATCTTCCGAAGGACGTTCGCACCATCGCCGTGGATGTCACCGGCGAGGCGGCAGTGGCCGAAGCGCTCGGCAATCGATCGTTCGATGCGGTCGTAGACTGGGTAGCCTTCACGCCGGCCGACGTGGAAAGGGACATCCGCCTGTTTCGGGGCCGGGCGGGGCAGTTCATCTTTATCAGTTCGGCAAGCGCGTATCAAAAGCCGGTTGGGCACTATCTGATTACGGAATCGACGCCGCTGGCCAATCCCTACTGGCAGTATTCGCGCGACAAGATCGCCTGCGAAGACCGGTTGATGAGGGCCTATCGCGAAGAGGGCTTTCCGATCACGATCGTGCGTCCTTCGCTGACTTATGGTGACACGCAGATCGTGCTTGCCGTGAATAGCTGGCAGAAGTCTTACACGGCCGTGGACCGGATGCGGCGCGGCAAAAAGGTCATTGTGCCAGGAGACGGTTCCTCGCTTTGGGTGATAACACACAACAGCGATTTCGCCCAGGGACTGGTCGGGTTGCTGGGGCATCAACAAGCCATTGGCCACGCCTTCCACATCACCGGCGACGAGGTGATGACCTGGGATCAGTTCTATCGGATCACGGCGCAGGCCGCGGGCGTTGAGGCGCGGATCGTTCACATCGCGTCGGAGTTCGTGGGCGCCTGCATACCGGACGAGATCGGCAACCTGACTGGGGATAAAGCGGCGAGCGTGGTCTTCGATAACAGCAAGATCAAGCGGTTTGTCCCTGGCTACTGCGCTAAAGTCCCCTTTGCGCAAGGGATTCAGAGAACGATCGAGTGGTTCGATGCGGATTCGCGGCGCAAGGAGATCGATGAAGCTGCGAATGCATCGTGGGACAAGCTCATCGACGCATACGAGAGCGGACTTAGCGAAGCATTGCGCAAGTTTCGGCTGTAGAGTCAGGCGATTTCCCTTTAGCGGGCGAGAAACCGGCCGGCTGCGGCTGCCGTCAAGGCTCCTCATGAACAAGAAGTTCTGTCTAACAAAATCAGCAGGTTGGCCACCGCTTCGCGGTGATAGCGAGTTAGCGAGTTGGCTGGTTCATTGACGGCTTGAGAACGGTACAGGTATGCGTAATGTATACTTTTATCGATTCCAATGATGCGAATAATTCTCACACGCTTTGTTTCAGCACTTGCGCTTGTCATGCTGCTGGCCGCAACCGCCCTGCAGAAGACAGAGCTGTTCGCGAAACTGCCGGATTTCGCCGTCACGCCCGACGGGATGGCGATTGCGCCAGATGGTGAGTTGGTGGTGGCCTGCCCCAACTTCGCCAGTTATGCGGCGGGCGCTTCTAAGCCCTCCGTTCCTGGATGCCTGATCAAAGTCGACAAGAATGGAAAGGTCCGCAAGTGGGTGGACGTTCCCATCCTTGCCGAGACCGGACGCGCCTGTCCGCAGGGGATTGAATTCGGACCCCAGGGCGAGTTGTACGTTGTGGACAACCAGAACTGGTGGGGCAACGGCGCCAACGGCGAGATCAATCAGGGGCGAATCCTCCGTCTCACCATCAAGGACAATCGCATCGTGGATTCCGCTGTGGTGGCCAAAGGCATCAGCCACCCGAACGGAATCCGCTATTACAAGGGCGATCTCTATGTGACCGTCTCCATGCTGCCCAAGGTGAAACGGCCCGACGGCCTGTTGATCAGCGCAGTCTATCGCTTTCCGAGCAGCGGGCGCGAGATCGCGGTGGAGAACACCCTCGCCGACAAGAATCTGCTGGCCAGTTACGTGACGCAGAACCGGTTTGTGCAGTATGGGCTGGACGGCATTGTCTTCGACAGCAAGGGAAATCTCTTTGTCGGCAATTTCGGCGACGGAACCCTCTACAAGATCGTGATGGACGCAAGAGGCGGAGTTGTGAGCAACACCGTCTTTGCCCGGACCGATCTCGATCTCGCGCTCGATCCGAAGACGCCCGGCTACATCGAAAAAGCGATGCGCGCCAAAATGCGCACCACCGACGGCATGATAGTTGACGCCGAAGACAACATTTATATTGCCGATTTTTCCAACAACGCGATCGCCAAGGTGACGCCGCGCGGCGAGGTCTCCGTACTGGCTCAGAACGGCGATGCCGACGGGCAGCATGGAGAATTGAATGAACCCGGAGAGCCGATCGTATGGAACGGACGGCTGATTGTCTCCAACTTCGATGCCGTGACCGGGCCGGACAAGGTGAGTACAAAGCACCTTTCACCGGCAACGCTCTCGGCGATCCAATTGCACTGAGGTTCAGGTCTCATGCGATATCTCTCGACGGTGATCGGCGGCGCAATATGCGGCGCGCTTTGCTTCGGCATCTGGCCGGAGATGTGGAAGAGCTACGGCATCATGGGCGGCTGGCTGACGGCGGCCATCGTTATCAGCAT
>JBEKCX010000178.1:0-5935 GCA_050014655.1 Occallatibacter sp.
AAGGATTCGTGCGCCGCAGAAGATGCGCTCGTGATCCGTCTGAACCGGTCCCGCCTTGGCGGCCGTGCCGACTGTACGCTCGCGAGACAAAGCCGATAAAAGGAACTTCCGTAGCTTCTTCCACTCATCGTCGCAGCTCTCCGCTGAGAAGACTTTTGCCTTTATCAATGAAGGGAAGACGTCTTCGTCAAGAAACGTCTGGATAGGCGCTTCCATATCTGCAGTGCGATAGAGGCTCACTAGAACGCGTACGATGCCCTCCGTCAACTCCCACGGCAGAATTTCAGGTGAAAATATCTGAAGGGACAGGCCGTGGTAATTGAACTGAGGGCCCGCCTTGTCGAGCGCCGCCAGCAACCCATCAATCTTCTCGTCCGGAAGCTTCAAGAGCTCCTTGACGTACACGACATGCTCCGCTGGAACTTGGAAGGACATGGTTGGCCCAAATGTAGTGACGATCCGAAGAGGTTGTCAACACTCTGATTGTAAAGGACAGAGTTGGCCTCAAGCCCGAAGCGAATCAACAATTTGCCGCGAACGGCCCGCATTTCTTGTTCCCATCGTAAGCGCCACGCGGAGAATTCACCGGATCTTGCAAAAGCTTCGAAAGGGAAGGCATAGATACTAAACAACTTGCGAATCGTCCTGCCTCCATGGGAGGGCGCTTGTCAATCGCGTCAAGCAGCGAACCTCATCCTGAGGCTCATATCCGGTCTTTCAACCTAGGATGTGGGTTTCCGTTTAGCATCTAGATTCCCGATGGTTTTGACGGGAGCGCAATAACGACCTTGCCGGGGCTGTATCGCTGCTGGATTCGATCCTTGGTAAGATGAACCAGACTAGGGGAGCCCATGACCATGCCGCGCACGCCCCAAGCTGCTGCGACCCAAGCGGCGCTTAAGATTGTCCCCGGCGCGCGAGTCAGCCGCCGCGCCGCCGACCGGCTGCGGAGCGGCCACCTTTGGGTCTACGCCTCCGATATCGAGTCCATTGAGCTGCCCGAGGCCGGCGAGCCTCCCGCGCTGCTGCCGGTGGCCGACAGCCGGGGAATCCTGCTGGGCACGGCGCTTTACAGCCCCACATCGCAGATCGCGCTGCGGCTGATCTCGCGAGAGGCCGTCGATGAGGTCCAGTGGCTGGAGTTGCTGGCGGCCCGGCTGCGCGCGGCCATTGCCCGGCGCAAGCCTTTTCTGGACGATCAGTCCGACTCCTGCCGGTTGTGTTTCAGCGAGGCCGACGAGTTGCCCGGCCTGGTGGCGGACAAGTACGGCGAGCTGGTGATTCTTCAACTGCTCGCTAAAGGACTGGACTCGGCCGCGGTGCGCGCGGCCTGCGTGCGCGTGCTGCGTGAGGAGCTCGAGCCGGCGGCGATTCTGGAGCGGCCCGACCCGCGTGTGCGCGAGTTGGAGGGTCTGGCCGCGACCGATCTCACACCACTCTGGGCAGCCGATCCCGCCAACCCCATCACGAGCACGCAGTTCCGGCTCAACGGGCTGACCTTCCACTACGACGCCAATGCCGGGCAGAAGACCGGCGCATTTCTCGACCAACGGGCCAACTACGCCGCCGCGGCGGAGTGGGCGCAACGGCTAAACGCGACCGGCCGGGCGCTCGACGTCTGCTGCTATCAGGGCGGCTTTGCCCTGCATCTAGCCCGTGTCTGCGGCCAGGTTACGGGCATCGACGCCTCCCGCGCCTCGCTGGAGGTGGCGGAGCGGAATCTGGAGGCCAATCGCGCCCTGCTCGCCGCGCAGGTGGACTGGATGGAGGGAGACGCCTTTCAGATTCTGCGCGATTGGTCGGACGCGGGCGAGAGCTTCGGCGCCATCGTTCTCGATCCGCCCGCCTTCGCCAAGACGCGGCGGGCCGTGGAGGGAGCGCTGCGCGGCTACAAGGAGCTGAACCTGCGCGCCCTCAAGATGATGCGCCCTGGAGGCCTGCTGGTGACCTGCACCTGCTCCCACCATGTGAGCTGGGCGGACCTGGAGGCGGCTGTGGCCTCGGCCGCCGCCGATGCCGTTCGCCGCGTGCGCCTGCTGGAGCGCCGCGGCGCCGCGCTGGATCATCCGGTGGTGCTCAACCTGCCTGAGACTGAATACCTGAAGTGCCTGGTTCTGGAGGTCGAGTAGCTTTTCAGCACACCAGCCTGGCCCGGTTGAGCTTGACGCCATCCAGGCGGCCGAGCAGGGTGACGGCGATGCGCTCGGGGTCGAAGAGCCGCTGGGCCATAGCTTGCACCTGGGCGGCTTCCACCTCTTCGATGCGGGCGATGACCTCATCCACAGTGAAGAAGTTGTGGAAGTACATCTCCTGGCGAGCCAGGTTGGCCATGCGCGAGTTCGAGCTCTCCAATCCCAGCAGGATATTGCCTTTGAGTTGGTCCTTGGCGCGGGTCAGCTCCTCGTGGGTCAGCGGGGTCTGCTTCAGGCTGTGGAACTCGGCCAGGATCAGGTCCACCACCTCGAGGGCCTTGCCCGCGGAAGTTCCGGCGTAGACCAGCAGGGTTCCGGTGTCGCGGTAGGGGCTCAGTTCGGAGTAGATGGAGTAGGCCATGCCGCGCTCCTCGCGGATGGTCTGGAAGAGGCGAGAACTCATGCCGCCGCCCAGAACCGTATTCAGGATCAGCGCAATGTAGCGGCTGTCGTCGGTGATGGGCGGGGCGGGGACGCCGAGGCAGATTTGCACCTGCTCCAGCGACTTCTTGTTGCGCAGCACGATGCGGGCGCTGGCGGCCGGCGCGGCAAGCTCGTGCAGCGTCTCGCCGCCTGCCAGCCCGCTGAACTTGGCTGCAACCTCTTCGGCAAAGCGGTCGTGATCCAGGTTGCCGGCCGCGGAGAAGACGATGTTGCCGCCATGAAAACGGTCGCCGTGGTAAGCGAGCAGCTTCTCCCGGTCCAGCCCGGTGACCGTCTTCGAGGTGCCCAGGATCGGCCAGCCCAGCGGATGGTCCTTCCAGAAGCTCTGCGTGAACAGCTCGTGGACCAGCACGTCCGGATTGTCCTCGTCGATCTTGATCTCCTCCAAAATCACGCCGCGCTCGCGCTCGATGTCGGCCGCGGCAAAGGTGGGGTTGAGCACCAGGTCGGTCAGCACATCCAGGGCGATGGGGACGTGCTCGGCCAGCGACTTGACGTTGAAGCAGATGGTCTCCTTGCCGGTGAAGGCGTCCAGGTTGCCGCCGATCGAATCCATCTCGCGGGCGATGTGCTGGGCGGTGCGGGAGCGGGTGCCCTTGAAGAGCATGTGCTCCACAAAGTGGGAGATGCCGTTGGTTTCGGCGGGCTCGCAGCGGGAGCCGGATTTGATCCACACCCCCATGGCCACCGAACGCAGATGATCCATGCGCTCGGTCAGCACGATCAGGCCGTTCGGCAATACGGTGCGGCGAAGGTTTCGCTCGGTGGTCATCATTCAGAGATCAGAGATCAGGGGTCAGGGATCAGGGATCGGTGGCCGAATTCGATTGTAGGCCAAACGGGCTTGCGCAGGCTGCGGCGGAGCGGGAAATGCTCTATGCTGAGCCAAGCCATGCACGAAGATTCTCCCCAGCTTGCAACCTTTGACGCCAACAGACCGGCTCGCGGGAGCCGCAAGCCGCTCTTTGGGCTGGATGCAGGCGCACTGGCGGCGCTGATGGTGGAGGCGGGCGAGCCGGCTTGGCGCGGTCATCAGTTGGCGGATGCGCTGTATCGTCAACGGCTTGCGGAGCTGGGTGAGATCACCACGCTGCCCAAGCCGCTGCGCGCGCGGCTGGACGCTGAGGGCTGGCGGGTGGGCCGGCCGCGGATTGCGCAGGTCTTTCAGTCGGTGGATGGGACTGAGCGCTATCTGGTTGAATGCCTTGGTGGCGACGGTCTGACCGGCGCATCCGGCGTCCCCGGCGACAGGTCTTTCGCAACCGGGGTGGTGGAGACCGTCTGGATGCCCGAGGGCGATGATGGCGAAACCGGCGACGAAAGTGACGAGGTTGACTCTCCTAGAAAGCAAACCTCAAGGGCTAAAGCACGCGTTGATTTTGCAGCATCTACGGCACGACTAAAGTCGTGCCCTGACACAATCCGGCGTGATTCTGAAGCCTGTAAAGCCCCGAGCTATCAGCGCTGGCCCGAAAGCCGCCGCGCCACCGTATGCGTCTCCAGTCAGGTGGGCTGCGCCGTCAACTGCCGGTTCTGCCTGACGGCCAAGCTCGGCCTGCAGCGCAACCTCAGCGCAGGCGAGATCGCCGGGCAGGTGCTGGCGGTCTTCGAGCGCCACGGCGTCGAGGTGGGCCGCGACCGCGTGAACCTGGTCTTCATGGGGATGGGCGAACCCTTCCTCAATTACGACAGTTTCATGGCAGCGGTGCGGCTGCTGGTTACCGAGGTCGGCCTGAGCCCGCGGCGAATGACCGTCTCCACCAGCGGCGTCGTTCCCGGCATCGAGCGCTTTGCCGCAGAGCCGGCGGAGGTGCGCCCCAAGCTGGCCATCAGCCTGAACGCGCCCAACGATGCGATTCGCTCCGAGATCATGCCCATCAACCGCAAATGGCCCATCGAGGCGGTGATGGACGCGGTGCGCCTGGTCCGGCTTCGCCCTCGTGAGCGTATTACGTTTGAATACGTGCTGCTGCGCGGCGTGACCGACCGGCCCGAGCACGCTGTCGAGGTCGCCCGGCTGGCGCGCCGGACGGGCTTGCCCATCAAGGTCAACCTGATCGCCTGGAATCCCGGACCGGGCATTGCCTACGCGACGCCGCAGCCGGAGGCGATTGAGACGTTTCGCGTTGCGCTGGCCGCCGAGGGCATTCCCACCTACGTCCGCAAACCTCGCGGCCGCGACATCTACGCCGCCTGCGGGCAGTTGAAGCGAACGGTGGAGGGGTAGAGCTAGTAAAGTCAATTCCCAGACTTCAACGCCATTGCAATATGCCCATCGAGCTTCTGTAACAGCGTTTGGACAGAAATACCTTCTCCATCGATTTGAAGGTTCAACGTACAGCCCTCCTCAACCGCGATTGTAATTGCTTCAGCATTTCGTATAAGACGGTGGAAAACGCTTGGATCATCAGGCTCGATAGCCTTGTTCGTGTGAAAAAAGTCAAGGTCTATGTCCAGAATGTATCTTGTTGCCTCCAGTTTTAGAATCTCAACGGATTGAGCCATCTCTCCAGCAATTTGCAGCAAGTTGCTTAGGTTCCCACCTTCTAACACGCGGCTGTACTCGTCCACGCTGCATTTAAAACTGCTCGGAATAATGAATGTCTTGCCCTCGGGCTGAGCGTATGTGAATGGCGGAAAGGGCCGTGGCGGGTATTTGCGCCCCCATTGGTAGGTCCACGGATTCTCCTTCTCATACCGCTCCAACTCTATGGATTGAGTTCCGTATGAGTCTATGAGTTGTATTACAAATGCATAGTTAAGGATGTCCGTCCGGGTTGCGGTGTGGATATGTTCATCGTATTGAAGCCTGCTTATTGCGGTTCGTACAGAATCTTCATTGCGCCAACTAATCTCCTGTAAAAGACTAGCCCGCGTTGACGCGTCACGGTCGAAGTCTTCCCCTTGGGACTCATATTTAAGGTAGATATAGCCGAGAAATGGCGGATGTGTGTCGGTGTGGTGATCGAGAGTGATGAGGTTTGGCGCTGACGAAAGTCGTCTACGAATTATGCTCCACGGTAGCAATGCTTGGTGGTGCGAATCAACCGTAAACACGTCCTTCCCGGATATGGCGTGGTATCTGAACAATTCGTCATTGATCTTCGGAAAATCCATCGCAAGTTCGATCCTATGCCGCCGCTCGATCCACCACTTCCAGCACCGTCCCTTCGATCTTCTGCAGATAGGCGACAATCTCGAACAGGTTCTTAGCTTGCGGATTCCCTGTCGAGCTCAACATCCGCATGAGCACCTTGGTAGAGCGTCCCAGATCGGCTCCCAGCTTCACAAAGCCGACC
>JBEKCX010000179.1:0-5935 GCA_050014655.1 Occallatibacter sp.
AGAACATGGATTTCTCGCTGGGCACCTATCCGCAGGCCTCGATCAATAACCCCACCAGCGCCGTGCGCCGCGGAATTGTGGAGAATGGTCCGCAGTATTACTTGCCGGTGGAGTTCACGGCCAAGCTGGGGCCGGTTAGCTTCGACGGCGAGGTGGGGCATTGGTTCGGCAACCAGCTTGTTCCCAGCCGCTGGGGCCGCGGGCTGATTGCCGGCCACGAATTCAGCGAGCGGCTGGAGCTTTACGGGGAGATCTACGACCTGCAGGACGCCAACCGCATCGGCGCTGCACCCAAGCAGCGCGAGTTGACGCTGGACATCGGCGGGCGGCAGACACTGGACCGCGGCGGGCATCTTCGCCTGCTGTTCATGGGCGGACGCGCGCTTCAGGCGGTAACCCGCCAGAACAGCGAGCCGAACTGGATCGCTTATGTGGGGGTCCAGATTCTGCTGGGGCCCAAAGAGGCGGATACGGGGACAGGGAAGTGACGGCGATGCATTCGGCCTGGGCAGTGGGAGAATAGGCGTATGAGCTCGACTGATCCGATCCCGGCTGCCCCAATTGTGCTCACCGCCGCCCAGGCCCGCGTTCTGGGCGCGCTGGTTGAAAAGGAAGTGACCACGCCGGACTACTATCCGCTTTCGCTGAATGCGCTGATCAACGCTTGCAACCAGCGATCGAACCGCGAGCCGGTGATGGACCTGGATGAGGAGGCGGTGCGCCAGGCTCTGCACGGCTTGGAAGACAAGCGGCTGGCGGGCCGCGCGCGCGGCGCCGATGGGCGCGTAACCAAGTACGAGCACTGGCTGGGCGAGGCCTTCAACTTCAGCCGTGCGGAGACGGCGCTGATTTGCGTGCTGCTCCTGCGCGGGCCGCAGACTCCCGGAGAGCTGCGCGGGCGGACCGAGCGGCTGCACCGCTTCGATGAGATCGGCGAGGTGCTGGCGGGGCTGCAAAAGCTGATGGAGCGCGAGCCGCCGCTGGCAGCCGTCTTACCGCGCCAGCCGGGAACCAAAGAGTCGCGCTATGCTCACCTGCTCTCGGGACCGGTCGAGCCGGCTGCGGCTGAGGCGGGGTTCGCAAGGCCTGAGGGCGGGCCGATTGCAGGCCAGGACTCCGGCCAGGAAGAGCGCATCGCGCAGTTGGAGGCGACCGTGGCGGAACTGCGAAGGGAAGTTGCTGACCTGCGGCACAAGATCGACGATCTGTTTGGGGATTGATGGACAGCGGAGCAGCCGGGGGGCGACCGCGTGCGGACCAAGGAGAAGCGTCGCAATCCCGTTGAAGGTCAAGTGGTTCACCCGGAACACTGGTCCGGAGATCGCATCCGCTTGCGAATCTGGTTTGCACGGTTTACCGTAAACTCACTTCCACACCGGTAAGGAGTCCCGTGTTCTGTCTTCCGTTGAGCCTTCGCTCCATCTGCGTTTTCCCGCTGGCGCTCTCGGCTATGCTTGCCCCGCTTGCTCATGGGCAGCAAGGCGTCGAGGCATGGAAAGCTCCCCACTTCTCCATCTTTCCAAAGGCCCTCTATGAGGCCGCATCGGCAGTTTCCGCGCCCGAAGGCACGAATGTGGCCATGCTTGAAGACGACGATAGCTACACGTTCGATGAAGCGGGGCGCATAACGCATGTGGGGTACTTCGTCTACAAGGTGCTCACCCAGAAGGGCGCTGAAGGCTGGGATTATTTGGCCGTCGGCTGGGAGCCATGGCATCAGGAGCGTCCCATCATCCGTGCGCGGATCATCACTCCGGACTTTGCCGAGCACGCGCTCGATCCCAATACCATTACCGAAGCTCCCGCCCGCGGGGGCGACTACAAGATCTACAGCGACGGCAAGAGACTGCGTGCGCCCCTCCCGGCCATCGCTCCCGGCACGGTGGTGGAAGGAGAATACACGGAACGCGAGACCGAGTCCTTCTTTGCTCCTGGCCAGGTGGTCCGGGTCATCTTTGGGCGCGACCGGATCCCGGTGGCGCATAGCCGCGCTGTGTTCGAAGCGCCGGCCTCCCTTTCGCTGCGCACCAACACGCTGCTTCTGCCCGACTTGAAGCCGATGCGCACTGAGGCCGGCGGCAAGGTGACGCTGACCTACGATATAGGTTTCCTGGAAGGCTTTGAGGAGCAAGATTCGAATCTGCCTCCAGATGATGCGCACGTTCCGGAGGTCGATTTTTCGACCGGCCGATCCTGGCAGGCAATGGCGGCGGAATACGCCAAGATTGTGGACGCGCACACCGATCCCGCCGCCGTGCAGCCGATTGTGGATAAGCTCATAGCCGGCAAGAAAACGGTGGCGGAAAAGGAAGGCGCCGTTCTCGATTATCTCGACCGGGAGGTTCGCTACACGGGCATCGAGTTTGGCGAGGCGGCCATTGTGCCGCATGACCCGGCCGAGACCCTCAGCCACAAGTACGGCGACTGCAAGGACAAGGCGACTCTGCTGGTGGCGATGCTCCGCGCGGCCGGCATCCCGGCCAACGTTGCACTGCTCAACGCCGGGTCCCGCATGGACGTTCCCGCCGATCTTCCCGGCATGGGACTCTTCGACCATGCCATTGTTTTTGTTCCCGGCAAACCCGCGTTGTGGATCGACGCCACGGATAGATACGCCCGTCTCGGACAGTTGCCGATCGACGATCAGGGCCGGCTGGCGCTCATCGCCAGCGCTGAGACGAAGGCCCTGACGAAAACCCCCGAATCTACATCGAAGGATAACGCGCTGGTTGAGTTCCGCGAGATCAAGCTGGGTGAGAACGGCCCGGCCGCCGTCTCGGAGAAGACGCAGCCCATGGGCGTCTTCGAGTCCATTTACCGCGCCTATTATGCCGACAAACCCGACAAGGAGACGCGGGATAATCTCACCGGCTACGTGAAGAGCCAATATGCCACTGAGAAACTCGTCAGCGTCGATCGCACAGACCCCGCGGATCTCTCCAGGCAGTTTGAGCTGACACTGACATGCGAAAAGGCCAAGCGCGGTTACACCGGCCTCGACAGCGCCCAAGCCGCCATCATCCTTGACGCGCTTTTCTCCCGCCTTCCCGATGAGCTGAAGAGGAAGGACGACTCCGAGGAGAAGAAGGGACAGGAACAAGAGAAAGACAAGCCCAAGAAGCCCCGGACCGCGGACTGGGAACTCACCGAACCGTATACCGCAGATTGGCATTACCGAATCGTGCCTCCCGCGGGGTTTGTGCCCAAGGAGCTGCCCAAGGATGCGCGGATTCCCGTTGGGCCGGCGCTGTTGACCGAAGAGTTCTCGGCGGCAAGCGACGGCGTCGTTGTGGCACACATCGCATTCGATTCGGTCAAGAGGCGCTACACCATCTCAGAGGCCACCGAATTGCGCAACAAGGTGGCGGAGATCATTGCGGGAACGGCCATCCTGGTGAACTTCGAACCCGAGGGCGAGGCGCTTCTCCATGAAGGCAAGGTGCGGGAGGCGCTGGCGGCTTATCGCAGCTTGATTGCCGCTCATCCCAATGAGGCCATTCATCATTTGCGGGTGGCCAACGTGCTGCTGCAGGCCGGGATGGGCGAGGCGGCCCGCGCCGAGGCTCGCCAAGCCGTCAAGCTCGATCCCAACTCCGCGCTGGCTTACAGAGTGCTTGCCGACATTCTCAAGCACGATCTGGTCGGCCGCGATCTGCGCGCGGGCAGCGACCTGGAGGGGGCGGAAGACGCCTTTCGCACGGCTGCCCGGCTGGACCCGGACGACCACACCGCGCAAGCCAATCTGGCCATTCTGCTGGAGTACGACCCGGTTGGCCGCCGCTACGGCCGTTTCTCGAAGATGAAAGAGGCTATCGCCGAGTACCAGAAGCTCGGTCAGGACAAGCTGGCCGACCTGGGGCTGGCCAACAATCTTGCCTATGCCCTTTTCTATGGCGGCGACCCTGGCGGGGTCATCAAGATCGCGCAGACCTTGAATCCTCAGCCAACTGCGCTCATTGCCGCCAGTGAAGCCGTCCTGCACGGGAGCCAAACTGGATTGGCCGAGGCCAACAAGCGCTCCAGCGACGACGCGGCTTTCAAAGAAACTGCGCGCGCGGCCGGCAGTATGCTGATGAGAATTCGCCTATACCCTCTGGCTGCCGATTTTCTGGAGGCCGGCGCCTCCGGGGACAATGCCGCATGGGCCATGGGGCTGGCCCACTCACTGCGCGGAGCCCAGCGCCACGAGGATATCCACTTTGACAACACTCCCACCGATTTGGTGAAGCACTACTTCCTAGTCACGCGCGATCCAGAACTGACCAAAGCTAAGATGTCCGCGATACTCAGCAGGAACGCGCGGGAAGTGATCGAACACGAAGATCCTGACAACCTGAAATCGACATTGGAAATCGGCAAACGGTGGAACGAATGGCTGGCCCGCGACGATTCCTCATTCGATGTCGAAATCGATATCGATATGCAGCAGGCCAACCCCAAGGGAGAGGGAAGCGATGCTCTCGGATACTGGGAGAGGCTAGGAATTCCGCAGGTTTCGAACGACAAGAACTTTGTGGTGAAAGAGGACGGAGTCTACAAGCTTCTGGACACCGACAATTCCCCGAACTCGATCGCTTTGGAGATGCTGGACCGGATCAAGGTTGGGGATCTGAACGGAGCCAAGACGCTGCTTGACTGGCTCCGTGAGGACATACACATCGAGGGCGGCGACGATCCGCTCGGCGGGCCAGTCTTTCCCCGCTTCTGGACCAAAGGGCAGGCCGCCGACGCGCGCAAGATGAAGCTGGCCGCCGCGTCCATCCTCGTCGGTACCAAGCCCACCGCGGCACAGGGTGTAGCGATCCTCGAAGAGGCCCTGAAGGATGCCTCTACCGACCGCGAAAAAACCAACATGCAATTAGCCCTCGCGGCCGGATATTCGCAACTGGGCAACTTCGCCAGGCTACTGGAGGTTTCCTCGGCGCTGCTCAAGCAGTTTCCAGAGTCCTCGCGGGTCTTTTGGTGGAATTCCTGGGCTCTGACGTGTTTAGGGCGGCACAACGAGGCTATTGCCCTCTCCGATGAAAGGCTGAAGTTGCTGGACGGTGACGAGGACGCGCTGCGGAGGAAGATGTATGTCGAAGCCGACCGCGGCAACTTTGTGGCGGCTCGCGGCTGGGTGCAAAAGCTGATCGATCAGGGCAAGGAAAATGCCAGCCTCTTGAACGCTTCGGCGTGGTTCGCGCTGTTCACCGGCAAGGTGGAGCAGGCCGACATTGATATGTCGATCAAGTCGACACAGATGGCCAAGGACAACCCGTCCTATCTACACACTCTGGCCTGCCTCTACGCTGAAACAGGCAAGACCAAGGAGGCCCACGACCTGCTGCTGCGCGGCATGGACGAACTGAGGCTTGACGAACCAAACGACGACTATTGGTACGCCCTTGGCCTTATCGCCGAGCAGTATGGCGAGCGCGAGATCGCCATTGCCGACTATCGCAAGCTGAAAAAGCCAAAGGAGGTTTGGAACATTTCCGACTCCAGCTACAGCCTGGCGCAGATGCGGCTCAAAGCGCTGGGAGCGGAAGCCGCCGGCAAATAGACAGCAGTCCGGAAGGGGCGCCGCGGCTGGAAAGGGGTTCAGCCCTGGCGTCCGGTGAGTAGCCTGGATCGCGCGGTTGCCGCCGGCAGGACGTTCGGCCTTGACCGCCCGCCTTTGGGCGGCTAGGTCCGGATTTGCCTCCAAACCGCCTGCCTTCCGCCGGTAAGCGCCCACGTTTTGAACAGAGCGGCGAGAACTTCTTTATGGCTTCCTTATATGGCGAGGGAACTGCCGGGTAATATAATCGACTCACCCTCTCGTTCATACCGCGTTGTTCGACAATCGCTCCCTAGCCTCAACGTAGCCAATTCGGGAGGAAAATCATCAAGGAGATTGGACGATGCCCAAGAGTGCAACCGACGTAATAAAGCTGGCCAAGGACACCGGCGC
>JBEKCX010000180.1:0-5913 GCA_050014655.1 Occallatibacter sp.
GCTTTGGCTTGATGCCGAAGCTCTTTACTGTGTCGATAACCTCTTCATAGAACTGCGCGCCGCGATCGAAGATCAGATAACTCGGCGCCGAGTCGTATGGGAATGCCTCGCGCAACTGCTGAACGACCCAAGCACTGGTCGGATGCATGGTTACATTGAAGTGAAGGATGCGCCGCCGATCATGTGCGATGACGAAGAAGCAATAGAGAACGCCGAAGGTGAGTGTCGGCACGGTGAAAAAGTCCATCGCGGCAATCGCTTCGCGATGGTTCTTCAGAAAAACCGCTTATCGTTTTGCCGGCTCGGGATTGCTGGGAGCTTGCCGCATCCAGCGCAACACGGACCGTTCCGAAATCTCGAAGCCCAGCATCTTCAACTCGCCGTGGATGCGCGGCGCGCCCCATGTGGGGTTGTCGGCGACCATGCGGAAGATCAGCCCGCGCAATTCTCGGCTCACACGCCTTCTTCCTGCGCGGTTCCGATGCCCAGAAAGCCACTTTCTGCAAACAGAAAACTCCCGCTGATCTCGCAGCTGCTCACGCCATTCTCGCAGTTGGCTACCTTCCACCTTGCCACGGATCGCCTTTCAGCGCGTTTCCTTCTGCCAATCATGTCCCCCGTCCTACCCTCGGAGGGAGCACTATCTTGTTGAGCGGCCGTCGGCCGGTCACGGCCCTATACAGATCAAAACTTCAGCACTCCGGCACTGTCCGCGGCGGTTGTTCCTCCGGCGGTCACCGTGATCCGGCTGTTTCCCGCTGCGGCGGATTTGGTGACGGTGATTGCCACGGCATTGTCCTCAGCGACCCAGATTTCGGGAGCATTGTAGAGGTCGGTCATGTCGGTGAAGGCATAGACATAGCCGTTACCGTTGCTCACAACCGTGGTGGGATCGCCGACTTCGACATACATGAACTGGCTGCCGATGGGCCACATCGGTCCCTCGAAATTGACGCCCGGCGCAAAAAGCGGGGGGTAGCCCAGGGGATCGGTGCAGTAATTCTTGAGCGTCAGGGGGTTGAGGTAGTAAGAAGTAAAACCGCCGCCGCCGGCGTCGCCGGCGTAGTTGGTCATCTCCTTGGTCAGCCACTCGCCTTTGCGGTAAAGCCCAAACTCGCCCGCATTAGCGTTCATATGATTGATACCCATCCAGTTGGCGTGATAATCGAAGACCGTCTCGGAAGCAGTCCAATCGCTTCGTGCCACGATTCTAGCCAAGCCTGGATCATAGAAGAACGTCGGGAGAGAAGGCCGAGGATCGGTGGGCGCTGGAGCACTCGGATCGAGCAGAGTCATGTACTCTATCGTCAGGTATCTCCCGCCCCAGCCGGTGACATTATCCATCCAGTACTCGACTTGAGAAGAACCTCCCGGAATTGCATCCTGCGCAAACCAGAGAGCGGCGTTCTGGTGTGTCGTCAGGCCCTGTTCGTTTTCCAACTGACTGATCTGCTGAAAAGTGGTAAAGTCGGCCGGCGTAACATAGGTCCGAAGCATATCGCCGTAGGTGGCATACCGGTAAAAGGGGCCATTTCCTGAGGTTGTGCCCCGTCCCGGCGCCGGAGGATACGCCGTGGGGGTAATATCGGAGAGCCATGCCCTCACATAATTGTCCCAGAACTGCGAGTTAATCAGTTTGAATTGCGGGCCGGTATAACTGGCGAAGTCGGGATTGTTGAAGCCGGCGGTCTGCAAGGCGAGCATCTGGCCAGAAAGGCTGCCGATGGATGCGCCGTACATGAAGCCCTCGGCGGGCATACCGCCCGAGGTCAAGCCGAATTCCGCTCCTGTGGAATCGTTGGGAACGCCAAGATCGGCAACCACAGTTTGCGGATCGCCGAACATCGAGTACTCCTGATAGAGCCATGCGCCGAAAAAATCGGTGATGTAACTACGCATCGAATTGCCCAATTGAGAGGCAGGTTGCGAGGGATCGACCGGTGGGTCGTCAGCGGGATCCATCACCAGCGCCGTCAGAATGAGATTCTCCGCGTGCGAGAGGTAATAGTTGTTCGCAGCCGTGCGGTAGCCCGCGTAGGTCTCATACTGGTTGCCTGGCAGCAGTTGCAGGTCGTTGATGACGCCCCGCGACTGGGGACTGTCGCCGCCGGATACATCTGCGGTTGTGCAGTTACTGGCCCAGACCATGAAAGCCGTGCGGATCGTTGCCTTGTCGGCCGCAGTCAGAATGTTGTTGCCGTTGCCATCCTTGGCATCGTAGATCCAGTCCACAATAAGCGGCCAGAGGTAACCGCTCCAGCGGCTGGTGTCTCTGACGGCATACTGGGGATCGCGGAAGGGGACGCCCGCCATGTTCCCCTGCGCCACCAGATTCATCACGTACATGAGCAGGTTGCGCGCCTTCTGGGCATCGTCGATGCGAGCGGACTGATTGGGATTGATCAGCGAGTCAAAGGCAAAAACGACCGCGTCGCCTGCTGTAAAACTGCCGGTATTCACTCCACCGCTATCGGGCCAGTTGGGGTTGGGCTGGCCGCCGGGGAAGAACAGCGTGTTGTAGTCGTTCTCCACGATCTGCACCAAAGGCACCCATCCCTGCTCGTAAACCGGATTCGAGCTGGTAGCCCATCCCTGAACTCGCGTCACGTCCGCCGGTGTCATCCACAGCCGCGGATGAGCGGCGAGCGGGAAGGGCACGGGGGGATAGGTTACGGCAGGAGAAGTGATTACGACCATAGCCGTGGCGGAAACCGACGAATTGGCTGCGCTGGTCGCGGTGACGGTGTCGATTTCGGCAACCGTGTCACTGAAGGTGATGGTATTGCCGGTTGTTCCGGTGATGGAACCGGAAGAGCCAGTGACGCTCCATGTAACTGCTGTATTGGCCACGCCGGTAACCGTAGCCGTGATCGTCGCCGTGCCACCGATTGGAATGGTGGAAATGGGAGGAGTTACAACGATATTGATTGTCCCCGGAACGGCGACCGACGCGACAACCTGCGCGCTCTTGGTGTTGTCCGCCACGCTGGTTGCGACGATGATGCAATTCTCCGCAATCGCGGGCGCGGTGTAGGTGACAGCGACGCCTGTGGCGCTGGTTGTGCTGGAAAACGAACCGCAGGAGGCACTCCAGTTGACCGACGCGCTTTGAGCGCCGGTTGTGCCGGTCGCGGTTGCCGTGAAGCTCTGCGTTGCGCCGGCATTCAGACTGGGCGATTGGGGAGCGATGGATACAGCGATAGTGCCGATCGTGTACGTCGCCGAAGCCGTGGCGGGATCGGCGCCGGTGGCTGTTGCCAGCACATTCAGCGTCTCCGTCGTGCTGACAGGAATCGCCGCGGAGTAAGGAGTCGATGCCGTTGTCGGCGTCGTTCCGTCGGTGGTGTAGTATATGGCTGCGCCGGCAACAGAATCGCCGATCGTCACCGTCTGCGCGGCGGGGTATGTACCGGCAATAGGTGAGAATGTGATCTTCTGCGCTGCGCCGTAGACCGGAAAGCTCTGGGGGACAGAGACTGCCCCATAGGTGTTTCCGGTACTGGGATCGAGTCCTCCGGCTTGCGTTGCCTGGATGGTGCAGGTTCCGGCGATGAGGAAGGTGGCTGTTGTACCGGTGACCGTGCAAACTGTGGGTGTCGTTGAGGAGAACGTAACCGGCAGGCCGGAAGTGGCCGAGGCATTCAGCGATGTCAGCGGTATTCCCACCGTCTGCGCGCCGGGATTGGAAAAGTCGACGGTCTGCAGATTGGCTAGGACTTGAATGGTAAATGTTTGGGAGGCTGCCGGATAGTTGGCGTTGGCAGCCACTGTTGCCTGGATTTCACAGGTACCGACGGCGGTATACCTCCATTCGCCGAAGCCTCCGCAGATGGTCTGAGTCAGTGAGACGAGATTGACCGGCAAGCCGGAACTTGAAGAGGCATTGGTCACCATCTCCGTATTCGTGTACGCGGGCAGTTGTGCAGTAAACGTGATGGTCTGCTGCAAGTTGGTTGCGCCGGTGACGGTGATGTTGCGCGAAACAGGTGTGGCGGCAGGATACGAACTGTTTCCGGGCTGGGACGCCGTAATCGCGCAGGTGCCCGATTGGAGAAACTGCACTGCCGAGTCGTAGACCGTGCAGTTCGCGGGCGTGGTTGTAACTAAGCTGACCGGCAGGCCGGAGCTGGCGGATGCCACCAGATTGAGCGACGTGGCCACAACCTGGTTTGCGGGCTGCGCAAAGGTGATGACGTTTGAAGATGTGGCGTTGACCGTAAAGCTCTGCGCCACCGGCGTGGCCGCCGCGTAGGTGCCGTTGCCCGCCTGCGTTGCGTCGATGGTGCAAGTGCCTGCGGTGAGAAATGTCGCCGTCGCGCCGGAGACCGCGCAGACGGACGCCGTGGTTGAGGCGAAGCTGACCGTCAGGCCGGAGCTGGCCGAGGCCGAGAGCGTCAGCGGCGTACCCACCGTCTGCGTCCCGGGATTGTTGAAGGCGATGGCCTGCGCTCTCGAGATTGGGGTTGTGATCACCGAGAAAGTGATACTCGTTGCATCCGGTCGCAGCCAATGAGATTCCAACGACGAGCAGGCTGCAAAGGCGGCGAGCGGAGGGGGAGAACATGGGTGTTTTTCTCCTACTGAATGTGTATGTTCTTTTTTCCTCATACACATAGGCGCCAGATCGGAATCGTGAGTCAGCTCAGCGGAAAGCGCCAAACTTCCGGCATTACTCACAGTCAGCACTCCCATCAAACTGCTTCTGCAGGATGCAGACGCTCCTCAGCGCTCTGAGGAGCGTGGGGAACGTGGGCAAGAACCATTTTGCGTTAAACATTGCGAAGAACAAGGAGAAAATGGCTCAGAAATCTTCAAAGACTGTTCGTAGATGTCCAGTAAGCGTGGACGCGCCGGAGGAAAAATAGACCACGTGACGCCGCGTTATCGGCGTGACGTGGCGGAGTAAAAGTAGACCACCCCGCCAGATTGAAGTTTCACAGACAAGCAGGTTCTCTTTGGGGTGCCGAACGAGGTTCGGCGCCGCTAGGGGGCGTGTTTTCTGTGGAATGCAGGAGGCATGAGGACCGTGGAGATCTACGCGAAAGTGCGGCGGGCGGTGTTGGTGGAGGGAGTGAGCCGGCGGGCGGCGGCGCGGGAGTTTGGACTAGCGCGGAAGACCGTCAGCAAGATGTTGGAGTATTCGGCGCCGCCTGGCTACCAGCGACAGAAGCCGGTGCGGCGGCCGAAGTTGGGTCCGTGGCACGGCGTCATCGACGCGATCCTCGAAGACGACAAGCAGCGGCCGCGCAAGCAGCGGGGTCCCCGGCGACAGGTCTTCGTCGCTGCGGTGAGAGCGGCACATGGCCAAACGGATCTTCGAGCGGCTGCGGGCCGAGCATGCTTATGCTGGCGGCTACACGATCGTGAAGGACTACGTGCGCGCGGCGAAGATCGGCGGCCAGGAGATGTTCATCCCGCTGATGCACTCGCCGGGCGAGGCGCAGGCGGACTTTGGGGAATCTCTGGTGGTGATCGCCGGCGTGGAGCAGAAGGCACACTTCATGGCCTTCGACCTGCCGCACTCGGACGACTGCTTTGTGCAGGCTTTTCCGGCCGAGACAACAGAAGCGTTTC
This sequence comes from Occallatibacter sp., assembly GCA_050014655.1. Lineage (GTDB taxonomy): Bacteria > Acidobacteriota > Terriglobia > Terriglobales > Acidobacteriaceae > Telmatobacter. The sequence continues at coordinate 5,575 of JBEKCX010000180.1, forward strand.
TTGAAGCTCACGTCCGCGCCTTCGAGTACTTCGGCGGTGTGCCGGCGCGGATTCTCTACGACAACACCACGCTGGCCGTGGCCAGGATTCTTAATGACGGCCAACGGCAGAAGACGCGCGCCTTCTCCGAGTTACTGAGCCACTATCTGTTCGCTGTGAAGTTCGGTCGCCCGGCCAAGGGCAACGATAAGGGCAAGGTGGAGAACCTGGTTGGTTACGCGCGGCGCAACTTCATGGTGCCGATTCCGCGCGACGAGTTGGGAGGCGCTCAACGAGCAGTTCGTTCGCGACGCCATGGCCCGCCGCGCAGAACGGCTGCGCGGCCATACGGAGACGATC
>JBEKCX010000181.1:0-5852 GCA_050014655.1 Occallatibacter sp.
CCTGATTCTGGCGACTTGGTTTGGTTCGATTTCGATCCGCAGGCCGGTCATGAACAGGCTGGGCGCAGGCCGGCCCTGGTACTTTCTTCCCGGCAATTCAATCTGAGGGCGAACTTGGCTTTCGTTTGCCCGATCACAGGCAAAATCAAGGGATATGCATCCGAGGTTCCGCTGCCTCCGGGGTTGCCCGTGCACGGCGTTGTTCTTTGTTCGCATATGCGAAGTCTGGATTGGCAAGCACGCAACCCTGCATTGATTGGCAAAGCCCCGGACGACGTTCTTCTTGAAGTTCGCGAAATTGTCGGCTCCATCGCCGGCATCACGCCATGAGAGGGCTGGGGCATTTTCTACCGCCGCATTGACTCACGATCCTGTGGAGATTCAAGCAATACCATGAAGCGACTCGCCATTCTCGGTTCCACCGGCTCCATCGGCCAGAGCACGCTCTCCATCGTCGAGCAGTTCCCCGACCGCTACTCTGTGGCGGCGCTGGCCGCGGGGCGCAACCTTGACGAAGCGTTTGCGCAGGCTGTCCGCTGGCGGCCGCGGGTGGTCTCGCTGGCCAGCGAAGAACTGGCCGGGGAACTGACCGCGCGCCTGCGCCAGTCCGGCGTTGCCGGGATCGAGGCGGTTTACGGAACCGAAGGGACGGTCGCCTGCGCGACGCTGCCCGAGGCGGACTTCGTGGTTTCGGCCATTGTGGGCGTGGCCGGCTTGGAGGCTACCCACGCGGCCATCCTGGCCGGCAAGCCCGTGGGACTGGCCAACAAGGAGTGCATGGTGGCCGCCGGCGAGATTCTTACGCGCGCCGCCCGCGAGCGCAACGTCCCCATCCTGCCCATCGACAGCGAGCACAATGCGGTGCATCAGTGCCTGCGGGTGGGCGCTCACTCCGAGGTGAAGACCATCTGGCTGACGGCCTCCGGCGGGCCGTTCCGGCAGCTTCCTCTCGACCAGTTCGCGGGGATAACGCCGGAGCGGGCGCTCAAGCATCCCACCTGGGTGATGGGCCGGCGCATCACCATCGACTCGGCCACCATGCTGAACAAGGGCCTGGAAGTGATCGAGGCCTGCCGGCTCTTCGATGTGCGGCCCAGCCAGGTGCGGGTCACTGTGCATCCGCAGTCCACGGTTCACTCGCTGGTGGAGTACGTTGACGGCTCGATCCTGGCGCAGATTTCGGTTACCGATATGCGTCTGCCCATCCTGTATGCGCTGGCCTGGCCGGAGCGGCCGGCCTCCAAGCTCACCTTCGACCTGGTCGCGCTGCGCCATCTGGACTTCGAGCCGCCCGATTTCGAGCGCTTCCCCTGCCTGCGCCTGGCCTTTGAGGCGGCGGCGAAGGGCGGAGCGCATTGCATCGCTCTGAATGCGGCCGACGAGGTAGCCGTCGAAGCATTCCTGGAGCGGAGAATCCCCTTCACCGGAATCCCGCGTACAATTGAAAAGGTGCTTGCATCCACGCCGGAGGCGCATCCCGCCACCATTGCGGAGGTGCTCAACCACGACCGGGAGGCGCGCGAGACGGCTCGCGCGCTGCTGGAATAGGTTCGCTGGCCGGCCGCGCTTTTCCCCGAGGATTATTCGTACACCTATGCATGAGTTTCTAATTTCCGTCGTCGCTTTCATCGTGCTGATTGGCGTGATGGTCCTGGTCCATGAGTTCGGCCACTTTGCCGTCGCCAAACTCTGCAGAGTCCGCGTCGAGCGGTTCTCCATCGGCTTTCCTCCGCGCCTCTTCGGTATCAAGATCGGCGAAACCGACTACTGCATCTCCGCCACTCCTCTCGGCGGCTATGTCAAGATGACCGGCGAAACCCCGGAGCAGAATCTGGAGGCGCCCGGCGCTGTGGCCGCAGGGCTGGTTGAGGACCCAGGGAATCTGCTAGCCCATCCCCGCTGGCAGCGGATGCTGATCGGCTTTGCAGGGCCATTCGCCAACTTCGTCCTGGCCTTCGTGCTGATGGTCTTTTACTTCAACTGGATCAACGAGGTTCCGTCTGTCCATCCCATCGTCGTAGAGTGGGTCGCCGAGGGCTCGGCGGCGGCCCAGGCCGGAATCGAACCCGGCGACATCATCAGCCGCTTCGATGCCGCCGAAAATCCAACTTGGGAGCAGATTCGCATAGGCATCAGCGAGGGAGTCAACCGGACTGTGCCAGTTACGGTACAGCGGGGCGGCAAGACGATTCCCCTGGCCTTGCGCCTCTTCAGCGAACCCAACGGCAGGAAACTGAGTATGGACCAGGCCGGCCTCTTCATTCAGCTGGTGCAAAGCCCCATCAGGGTGGATTCGGTGGCTCCCAATGCTCCGGCTGCGCAAGCCGGCCTGCGCGGGGATGACCTGATCCTCGCCCTGGACGGCCACGCCTTTCACACGTTGGAGCCATTCGTTGCTTACCTGCAAGCTGGCCACGGCAGGCCGGTCACGCTGAGCGTGAGCCGCAACGGCCAGACGATTCCGCCTATCGTTGTCCACCCGTGGCTTCAGGATTCAGCGTGGCGTTTGGGCTTCAGCTATGTTCCGCCCCCGGACCCTCCCACGCAGAGAGAGCCGCTGCCGTTCTCAAAGTCACTGGTTGAGTCGAGAGATTTCTGCGCCGATAGCTCAATGCTCATTTTCGGAATGCTGAAACAGCTCTTTACGCACAAAGCCTCTGTCTCTCAACTTATCGGTCCGGTTGGGATTGCCCGCGCGGCCGGCGAGGCGGCAGAAACGAAGGATTGGTCCTCGAAGTTCGGGCTGGCCGCAAGCATCAGCCTCAATTTGGGTGTGCTTAACCTGCTGCCGTTTCCCATCCTCGACGGAGGCATGATTTTTATCCTGCTCATCGAGAGCGTGCGGCGCCGCGATATCAGCATCGATGTGAAGGAGCGCATCTACCAGGCGGCGTTTGTAGTGATCGTGGCCTTCTTCGCCTTCGTGATCTTCAACGACGTGAGCAAGCTGCCGATCTTCAGGCATTTGAAGCCGTAGAACAGAGATCAGGGGTCAGGGATCAGAGATCAGATCGACTGCTGTGAGAGAGAACGCCGGATGCCAGTGACCACCGAAGTAAGGGTGCGCTATGCCGAAACCGATCAGATGGGCATTGTCTACTATGCCAACTACCTGGTTTGGTTTGAGATCGGGCGCGTGGAACTGCTGCGGGCGCTGGGCCTTGCATACAGCCAACTGGAGATCGATCACCAGTGCATCCTGCCCGTGATCGAGGCCAGTTGCCGCTATCGCTCGCCGGCCCGCTACGACGATGAGATTCTGATCGAAACGCGGCCCTCGCTGCTGCGCGGATCGGTGATCAAATTCGCATATCGAATCTACGCCAAGTCAAACCAGAAGAGAAAAGAGCGTGAGCTCCTGGCCGAGGGCGAGACGGTGCACGTGGTCTGCGACGACCAGTTGAACCGCAAGCGCCTGCCGGAGAAGTATGCGGCGGCGCTGCGGGCGGCGATGGCCGCAGAGTAGGGCGACCCCATGCAAGCCATGCGCATTCCCTCAGGGGCTAGTACTACAGTTGTCGATCGAAGATTCCGGAAGGAGCAGGGGGTTTCAACCCCCTGAAAGATAGCGAATTTGCGGGGCCCGTAGGCCCGGGCCTCTGCGGAGCTTCCAGAATCGAGTGAAATCCAACTGTAGTACTAAAGTCCCTCCCGGCTTTGTGCCGTTTGCGGCAGCCCGAGCGGCGTAAGGTGGTCATGGCGGTGACCTGTCCGGACGACCCGGTGTCGGCAACACATTCGGTTCGCTTGCTGCAAGCGGTGGTCGAGCGATTGGATCTGAGGCAGTTCTATGAGCCGATCCAGGCTCGCCGAGGAGTGATCGGCGCGACGCGACCGATCCTCAGTTGCTGGTGGAGCTGTGGTTGTATGCCTGCACGGGCGGCATCGGCTCGGCCCGCGAGTTAGCGCGCCGCTCGGTCGACAGCGCGGCCTTCCGTTGGTTGTGCGGCGGGGTGACGATGGATCATCGCCTGCTTTCGGCTATCCGCACCGATCACGGCGCGGCGCTGGACGCGCTTTTCACGCAGGTGATTGCGCAGCTGGCGATCAGTGCGACTTCGGAATCAGGGCCTTCAGTATCGGCTCGCTCCACTTGTTTGTCTCCACGTCGTAGACCACGAAGTCAGAGTCGAACTGCCAGTAGGCCCAGCTGAAACCGCGATCCTCGGCAATCTTGCGGATGAAGGCGTCCCAGCGGACGCGGCTCTCCATGGGGGCCTTGTCATAGGAGCCGAATTCGCCCAGAAGGATGGGCCGATGATGCTCCTGACTCCACTGCGCTACGCCATCGAAATCGCGCTCGACGATGAGCTGCTCTTCTGTTTTGCCCCAAGCGATGTCATGCCCGCTGCGGATCTCTTCGCTAGCCCAAGGTGCGCCCTGATGGGTGAAGGGGAAAGGCTCGTAGTAATGGAAGGTCACAATGATATGGCCGTCATCGCCGGGCAGGACTAGATCTTTCAGCGCGCCGCGGCTGTTCCAGACACCGGGTCCGATGACAACGTTGCGGGTGGGGTTGGTTTTGCGGATAACCGCGAGCAGCTCGATGAGCAGGCCGTTCCACTCCTGGCTGGAGATGAGGCCGTGAGGTTCGTTGAGGAGTTCAAAGGTGACGCTGCCGGGAGTGTCTCTATAACGAAGTGCAACCTGCTGCCAAAAGGAGAGGAGCTTGGGCTTGCACTCGACATAGCTCGTGTCGCCGCAGTAGTTGAAGTCATGCTCGTCGAGGACGACCTGCAGGTGCGCTTCGGTTGCGCTGGCGACGACCCAATCGAGCATGCGGAACCAGGAATCGGGCAGCTTGTTCTCATCCGTCATGTACCGGAAGGCCTGCAGGTTGACGCGCACAGTGGCGAATCCTGCGTCATGAATCTTGCGGAAGTACTCCTTCTTGAAACGGCCCTTGGAGAAATCGGCCCAGATGGGGTCGTAGCCGAGCACATTCACTCCGCGCGCCATTAATTTGGATTGCGCAAAGGGGTCGATGGTGGCAAAGCCCGCGGGCAGCGTGACCTCGGGGGCAAGAGATTGTGCGTGGACGGCCGCGAGCAGCCCAACAAGAAGAGACAAGGCAAAAAACGGCCGCGCCAAGCGAGCCAGACAAGTGCGAGTCGACATGATCGATCCACTCCAGAGCTTTTTGGTGAGTGCAGAAGGGTGTCGCCCAATTGTATTGGGTGAGGGAGCGAGACGGAGGCCCAGTGCGAAAAATCACATTCGCCCGCAATGAAGCTTCACGAATGCACCTGCGGAGATAGGGTTGAAGCGCGCATGAAATCCCGGTTTCCTCGAAGATCCAGACGGACAGAATCTGTAGACAAGTATAGAGCGAGGCGTCGAGTCTGAATTCCTTCTTGACGATGGCGATCAGCACACAAGTGGCGGCGGCGCACCAAATCTGGCTCCTCAAGGTGTTCTCGCTGGTGGCCAGAGAGCGTTTGATGCGTCCGCCGCGGCGGTGGACCTGGGATACCACGCGCTCTGCACTGCCCCGGTCTGCGTTCGTCTTTGTCCAGATGTTGCGCGGGTCTGATATACTTCGCGGCAGTTTGGAGGAACCAGCATGACAGGATCTCTTTTTGCCCGGCCCCGCCGTTCCCGTGTTTCCCGCCTCGCCCCCATCCTGGTGGCCGCGCTGGTCGCGGCTTCCGCCTTAACCGCACAGAATCAGGGGGCCGCGACCGCGAAGGCGACCGATGTTCCCTCCTACAAAGCCGGCGGAACACCGATTGCGATTCCTCCCCCGACCAGCGACCTGGTCGCAACGGGCGAGGACGATCGGGCAGTCATGGAAATCTTTGTTCCCGACCAGAACCGCCTGCTGGCCGCATTCGTTCTACCGATCGATCTGC